>JANNJB010000720.1:0-4138 GCA_031405615.1 Vicinamibacteria bacterium
GGCCCAGCGTGGTCGAGGGTTATGACGGGTGGGACGATACGGACTACTACGGTGTGAAGGCCAAGGCCCCGGCGGTGGACTTCGGCGCGTTGTGGCCGAAGGCTCTGCTCAAATACTCGTCCAACTTCCACTACTTCGGCCCGCTCTTCTGGACCCTGCCCACCGCGATTCGGTTTCAGCAGGAGTTCGGACCGAAGGCCGTCGAGAACCGGATCCGCGAACTCGGCCGATACGCGCGGGCGGAGTTGTCGAAGATCAACCGGATCCGTGTAGTGACGCCGGAGGATCCGACGCACTACGCGGGCCTGGTCGCCTGGGAGATCTTTGGGGGCAGCACCTTTCAGTTCTCGCGCGCGATTCGGACGGAGCACGGCGTGGTGGTCCGGAACATCACGCACCTGCCGATCCAGTTTGATGTGGTGCGCGCCTCGACCCACATTTTCAACACCGAAGAGGATGTGAACCGGCTCTGCTCCGCCATCCGCAAGAAGATCGCTTAAGTGCGACTTGCGGCGATGGTCCTGATCGGCGCGGCGGCCGTTGCGGCCGGCGACGACGGGCCGAAACCCGGTTGCGCGCTGATCAAGGCCTGCGGACTGGAAGGGTCCGGCGCCGGGTCATCCTGCACCGGCGAGCAGTCCCGGCCGATCGGCGGCGTCATCTACGACGCGCAAAGATGCGTTGAGCCGAAGGATCTCCTCGCCCATGGCGTCTCGCCGGAAGTGGGTGTTGGTCCTCACCTCTTTGCCTTCCTGGGTGGCCGCTACCGTGTGGTTTATGACATCACCGGTGAGGCCCCGATCAGCGAGGCGAAGTTCGACTACCTCGCCGAGGACCTGCCTTTAGCCGCCAAACTCGCGAGCCGTTTCTCAAAGACGAAGTACACGATGCGATACCTGGACGCCACCACCCGGCGCTTCCATGCCGCGCGTGGCGACAAACTCGTGGGAGACGCCGAAGTCCTCTTCCTCGATTCGACTGGGAAGCGACGGGTTTATTTCGGCTCAGGGACATCGAAGTTCGGTCCATGGCGTCTTCGCGGCTCGGCTTATGTCGACATCCGCATCCGGCCGGGATCGAAGGGCCTCGGTGGCGTCGCCTACGATGTCCGCATCCGGACCGCGCCCGTCAACGCGATGGTGAACGCGATCATGCGCCTGGGTCTTTTCAAGGGCCACGTGATCGGCCAGATCGAAGAGACCATGAAAGATCTCGTGGGCGCCGCGGGCGGACTCTCCACCCAGGGCGTGGACGCGGTTCTGAAGGACCCGGCCTTCAGCCCCGAGGAACGGCTGAAGATCCAGACGCTGGCGGCGCTTCGGTAATGGACGTCCTCCTCGTCGACCTCGCCCTGGCGCTGATCCTGGTCGGGCTCGTGTCGCTCGTCCGCCCTCTCCGCTTCCTCAGGATTCGCACCCGCCGCGCCGCCGCGCTCCTGGCCGGCCTGGGGCTTGCCTTGCTTCTGGTCGGCCTGGCTCTGCCCGTCGTCCCGCCGCGGCTTGCCGGCCCGCGGATGGCGATCGACGAGGTGGTTCCTTTGTACCAGTTCGGCGAAGCCCACGAGATCCGCATCGCCGCGTCGCCCGAGCGCGTCCTCGAAGCCGCCCGCGCCGTCACCGCGCGGGAGATCCGCCTCTTCCTCCTCCTCACGTGGCTGCGCTCACCGCGCTTCCCGGGCCGCGGGCAGGCGAGCATTCTGCATCCTGAGGCGGACGCGCCACTGCTCGCCGTGGCCCTTCGCACGGGCTTCGTGCTGCTGCGCGAGGACCCGGGCCGCGAGATCGTCTTCGGCGCCGTGGTGTGCTGCGGCCGGCGGCCCCCGCCGCGCACGGCCGAGGAGTTCGCGGCACTTCGAGGCTCGCTCGCCCGGGCTGTGATGAACTTTCACGTCGAGGCGGCGGCAGACGGGACCTCGCGGCTCGTGACCCAGACGCGCGTGACCGCGAGCGACGCCCGCGCCGAGCGCGTGTTCGCGCGCTACTGGCGGATCATTTATCCGGGCAGCGCTCTGATCCGGATAATGTGGCTGCGCGCCATCAAGGCTCGCGCCGAACGGGCTACGCGTCCCGAAGCGCCCGCGTGATCGGCATGCGCGCCGCGCGCAGCGCCGGCAGGAGTCCGCCGACCAGACCCATCACACCCGCGAAGATCATCCCGGTGAGCAGGATCTGCGGGGTCAGCTGAAACGAGAATGCGATTTCGCTGAAGCTCTGGGTCTGAGCGGTGCCGGTGGAGTAGCCGTTCATGGGAAAGGCGAGCAGGCACCCGATAGCGCCCGCGAGAAGTGCAAGGACCACCGACTCCATCACGAACGACGACAGGATCGAGAACCGCGAAAAGCCAAGCGCGCGCAGGGTGCCGATCTCGCGCGTGCGTGAGGCCACGATCGCGTACATCGTGTTCATGGCGCCGAAAACCGCGCCCACGCCCATGACGAAGGCGACGAAACCCGCGAGGCCCTTCAATATGGCGGCGAGCGGGCCGGCCTGGTCTTCGTAGTACTTGTTTTCCGGCACGGCCTGGAGCTGCATCTGGGGCTGGGCGCGGATCCACTTGTCGAGGGCTCCGATCTGCGAGGCATCCTTCATGCGCACGATCAGCGAGTTGGATCCGGAGCCGCGCTGGAACATGGCGCCCATGACGTCGTAGTCGCCCCAGATCTCGCTTTCGAAAGCGCCGCCCGAAGATTCGAAGACGCCCACCACCACGAAGCTCTTGTCCATGTACTTGAGCCGTTGGCCGAGGTTGAGGCCCTCGATACGTCCCATGATCTTGCGGCCGACGATCACCTCGTCGAGGCCGGTTGTGAAGTTCCGGCCCTCCTTGATCTCGATGCCGCCCCTTACTTCGAAAGCCTGCGGCGTGACCGCGCGCAGGGTCACGTTCGTGGAGCCGCCGTTTTGGACCTTGGGCAGGCTCATCACCACCACCCAGTCCCAGGCCGCCATCGGCGAACCGTCGGGCCGCCGCGCGATCCGGTCGTCGGCGAGGATGGTGTTGCGCACGCTGATCCCCACGCCCGAGGTCAACTCGGATGCCGAGCCGCGCTGCACGATCAGCGCGTTGTCCGCCCGGCCGGTGGCGCGGAGCGCCATCTGGAACCCCGCCGACATGGAGAGGAGGATGGCGAACACCGCCACCACGAGGGCGATGCCGGAAATCGCGAGCAGGGTGACCTGCCAGCGCACGCGGACGTTGCGGATGTTGTAGGAGATCGGAAGCGCCATGAGACTAGACCGTCCTCAGGATGTCGGTGATCCGCGCGCGGTACGCGGAGAGGGCGGGGACAAGGCCCGCGACAAGGCCGAGCCCCACGGCGATGAAGAACCCGAGGGTCGCCACGTCGGGCTTGAGTTCCAGCCCGCTCAACCCAATGCCCGCGAGAATGTCCGCCACCGCGGGAGTGTTGGAGATGAAATAGAGCAGGGCCTGCGAGCCAAACACGCCGAGGGCCCCGCCGAGAATGCCCAGCACCAGCGCCTCGCCGACCACGAAGCCCATCACGTGGGTGCTCGAGAAGCCGAGGGTCTTCAAGACACCGATCTCAGTCCGCCGCTCGCGCACCGCCATGCTCATGGTGTTGGCGGTGACGAGCAGGATGGTGAAGGCCACCGCGAGGCCGATGCCGTTGAGGAGGAACGCCAGGTTCCCGGCCATGGCGATGAAGCTTGCCTTGAAGGCCTGCTCGGTTTCCGTGATGGAGGTGGCGGAGCTGTTTTCGAAGAGGGCGTCGATGGTCTTGCCCATGTTCGCGGCCTGATTGCCGTCGTTGATCTCGACCATGAACGTGCCGACACCGAGGTCGCGCGGGGCCACGCCCTCCTTGAGGTACTCGTAGTGGAAGTACATCGACGAGACGTCGGTGCCCGGGAACTTCGCGAGATCGGCGTCATAGATGCCGCTCACCACGAACTCGAAAGGACCGCTGCGCTTTCGGTAGGGAGGGATGAAGCTCTCGAGGAAGAACTTGTCTCCGACCTTCCAGTTGAACTTCTTCGCGAGCTTGCTGCCGATGACGCAGCCGGATCTCGTTTCCTTGAAGCTCTGCCACTGGTCAGGAGGGATGACAAGCTCCGGATACATCGCGAAGTAGTTCTCGACGTCCACCGCCATGTTGTTGAAGAAGTTGCTCCAGTCC
>JANNJB010000721.1:0-10426 GCA_031405615.1 Vicinamibacteria bacterium
CGCCGGCCCCGTCCGGACCTGCACCGAAGCGCTCGACCATAACGTCTTCGCCTCGATGCGAAGACTCTCTCCCTGAATCGCGAGGTTCACCACGCGCCGGTTCACCGTCACCTCCTGCCGCAGGCTCGCGGGCAGGCGCACCGTCCTGAAGATCGAATCAGGAAGGGTCACGGTGACGCCCTTCGCGGCGAGACCCTTGAGGAATGTGAGCGCCTGCTCGGGGTTCATGAATGTGCCGCATGTCCCGGAAGTGTCCTGGGAACGCAGAGCCTCCTCGACCGTGGCCCACGACGCCTCCGTGAGATCGATCCTGAGGCGCACCTTGCGATTCGGGAAGACCGGCGTGGCGGTGAGGCTGGTGCCGCTGTTCGCGAGCCGCATGGCTCCCGTGACCACATGTCGCTGCGGCAGCACGCGACCACGGATGCCCCGGTTCAACTCGAAGTCCTTGCAGACCACGTTCGCCAGGCCCGAGGAGTCCCAGCCGAAGTCGAGGGTTGCGTCGCCCAGGGACTCGAGCACGTTCACCGGGATCTCGAGGTCGATCATGTTCGGCGCGCGCAGCGAGACCTGCGGCGTGCCCGCGCGAAGGTCGCCCACCATGTCTCCAAGCTCGACGCTCACGTTCCAGGCGCCCACCTTCACCTTTCCGAGGAACGTCTTGCGGCGGATTTCACCGGAGCTTTTGGCGTGGACGTCCTCCAGATCGACCTTCACATTGTCGAGATAGCGCTTCGCGATGCTGGCGGCAAGTTCCTCGATCAGGCCGGACCGTATGGCCACCACCACGGTTCCGCGATCGGCGAATGCCGCTTTGACGAGTGGATCCTTCTCAGCGGCGGCCTCGAGGCGCTTGTGGAGTTCGTCGTAGGTCCGCTGGAGCGCGGCCATTCTTCCCGGCGTTTCGGGCGGCGGCCCTGGCGAACATCCCGAGAGAACGGCGCTGACCGCGAGGAGGAACGAAGCGATGATCTTCAAGGACGCGCCTCGGCCAACGCGGTCGGGGCCGGACCGGTAAGGCCGGCGTCCACGAACACCCAGAGCCTTCCGCCGAAGACCTTGATTCGTCGGGCCGCGACGGTCAGGGGCAGCGTCTCCGCGGCGATCTGAAGACGCTTCGAGTCCACCGCCGGTATGTCGAGCGCGTCCTCGAGGCGCACCGGGATTTCAAGCGGGCCCAGCAGGGCGGACAGGCCGCCCTCGGTGAGCGCTTCGGTGAGACGGCCCACCGGATCGTTGTGCCCGAGCGCCTCGACGTTATCGGCTTCGACGGCAAGGATGCTCACGTTGCACCGCAAGAGACCGGAGGCGGCATCGACCGTCACCGCGTCTATCGAACCGAACACGGTCACACGTGCGCCCACGGGTTCCGCCCCGATGGTGGCGTTGCCGGTCAGCTGCACCAGGGCCACGCCGTCCCCGAACGCGGCGTGGACCGCATCCACCCGCACATGAAACCCTCCGCCGATCTCGGCCTCCATGGGGACCGCGGCGCTGAGCATGTCCTGGACGAGGGTCTGGTCCACGACGACGAGGATCCCCTCGAAGTCGAGCAGTGTCCCCCCTTCGGCGTCCTTGGTCAGTTCAAGAAGGGCCAGGTTCTGGCGGGACAGCAGCGCTTCCCGCGCCGATTGGCGCGAGGCGATGTCTCCGTGGCGCCGGTACTGGACGAAACCCGCCACGAGCACGACGAAGCCCAGCAGGGCGACGCCGGCGATGCGCAGAATGCGCACGAGTCTTGTCCTCTTCAGGGCTCACGTCTCTGGGGAGCGGGGAGGAGCCACCCGTCCCAGTTCATCGAATAGGTCTTCCGGATGTCCCGCACCTCGCCCGGCGTCAGGGTTTCCTCGATCCCGCTTTCGGCCGCCGCCATGGCTTTCTTGATGGTCTCGCCCGCGCTCACCAGCTGGTTGAAGAGGTCCCGGCACTGGCCGCCCGAGTAGTCCGCGATCACCCGTCCGTCCCAGAGGCCGAACCAGTCGCGTCCGCCGCCTTCGTTCGACACGGGCTTCACCTCGCAGGCGGTGACGAAGCCGCTCCATAGTCCGTCGACCGGCTGGGCCTGTCGCGAGATGGCCGCCACCTGATCCGAATATCGGGCGCGCGATCCCGCCCGCTCCGCGTCGCTCTTGCCCCGATTCGGGGAAGGCCGGGGAGTCGCGGCCGGTGCGGCGGGGATGCTCGTCGTCATGACCGTCATGGCGCTGATCCTCTTCCGGCCCGGGCCGCCGCGCACGGTGACGACCACCCGATCGCCGGCTTTCACGCTGCCGGTGCCCGCGAGAAGGTCGTCGAGGACGAGGGTCTCTCTTGTGCCCTGGGCCGTTCTGAGCACGACGACCCGTCTCAAGGCATCGACCGAGATCACCTGTGCGTTCGAGTAGGTCGGCGTTTCGCCCTGCGCAGGAACGGTCACGGCGCCTAGGGCGAGGAGCGCGCCGGAAAGGCTTAGGGCTCTCAGTGAGTTGTTCATGTGCCCTACAACAGCAATACGGATGCCACGGGCACCGGGGGCCGGGAAGGACCCTTCCGTGGCACGAATGCTGCTCGGAAACGTGCGGATCGACAAAAAAGGGAGAGTGCCATGAGCAAAGTACTGCGCGGCGTCGTCGCCGGCTGGGGAGCGAAGAAGTCGGGGTGCGGCTGCATCGGCACCATCGTCATGTTCTTCGTCTTGTGGGTCCTGTTGGGTAACTTCGACATCTTCAAATAGCCAAACCTGCCCGAGACGGCCCACCTTGTCGTGAAGGTTCTACAAAGCGGTTCGGCCGGACCACGTACCCAGGAGGCCAAGGTCCTAGAACGAGGGCCCGAGCTTCACATGGACCCGGGTGCCTTCGGCACTTCTAAGCACGTCGAGCCGCAGCCGGACCTTCCGCGGCGACTTCAACCGGATACCCAGGCCGTAACTTCGCTCCAGGTTGCGCAGGTTGAAGGAACTCATGGTTGGGAAGACTTTCCCGGCTTCATACATCAGGGCGAATTCGATCTTCGGCCTGAGTTCGAAACGGTACTCCGCCGCCATCGCGAGGAGCTTGTCATCGCGGAAACGCGACGAGGGGTAACCGCGCAGGAAGAGGCTGCCGCCGAGCGTCGACTGAAGGTAGAAGGGAACACGGCTTCCCGCGTCCGGGCGGTCGAGAGAGGTGACCTGCCGCAGGGCGATCACATGGCGGTTGGAGCCGAGGGGCAGGTACTCGCGGGCGTCGATCGAGATGCGGTTGAACTGGAACGCGGTTCCGTGGCGATCCGTGAATCTCGAAGCGGCGATTCCGACCGAGAAACCCCGGTGAGCGTTCAAGGGTTCCTCGCGCCGTTCGAGCCAGGCCCCGGCGGAGAGATGGATGAAATCAGGCGAACGGAGCAGGCCGGGAGCCGTGTTGTCGTTGTTGACCGCCTCGGTGTTCGGAAAGGCGGAATCGAGGCCCGGGTGGACCGAGGTCTGAAGAAGACCCGCGCGGCCCATCACGGTGAGACCCGAGACCGAGAACCTGATCACTCCCTCGTAAAGAGCGTCTTTGAGCCGATAGTCGCTCCGGGCCGAGCGAAGGGATGAAGGCCCGGTTCCGAAGAAGTCCTCCCGCGGGTAGTCACGGTACTGCGCGGAGGCATAGATGTTGAAGCCTGGAACCCTGGCGGTCTTCTCGAGGTCGGAGAGGGGGAACAAGGCGTTGGTGCCTCGCGAATCACGCGGGAGCCCCTTGCCGGCATGAGGCACAAGACCGATCTCGGCGTTGTAGTGCTGATACTTGTAGATCGAGTACGAAGCCGCGGCGTGAATGTCGAAGCGGGTTCCCGCGATGTCAGGCGTCCAGAAATGCAGCACACCCGCCGGTCCGCCGCCCGAACTCACGACCTCGACGCGAGGGAGAAAAGGACCGAGGTGGAAACCGCTCCCGCCCGCGGGGTCATCGGTGAGGAAGGCGCGAACCTTCCGTTTGAAGAAGCCCGGCTCGTGAACCACGGCGGGCTCAACGGCGGGAACCTGCCGCGCCGGCGCCATTGCCGCCATCAGCGCAACGAGGACGAAGGGGAACTGGGTCACTTGGGTCTCTTCACATCTCCCATGTGAGCAACTCACGTGCCAGCCGGTCAACGCGGCCGGGCATGACCTTTGCTCATATGTGTCCTGACGAACGAACAACAAGGCAGACAGTGCGAGAGGCTTACACCGTGCTCCACGAATTCCTCGCCGAGAACACACCAGAACTCATCAAACGCGCCCGGGCGAAAGTGGCCACCAGAACGCATCCGGTGCCCACCGAGGCCGAGATGCAAAACGGCGTGCCGCTTTTTCTGAGCCAACTGGTTGACCGCCTGCGCCTGGCCACGACCGACAGCGACGCCTTGAAGGAGAGCGCCACTCAGCACGGGGGCGAACTGCTTCAGATGGGATTCAGCATTGGCCAGGTCATCCACGGCTACGGCGATGTCTGCCAGGCGGTCACCCAGCTGGCCGAGGAAACGAACGCCCCGATCACCGTCGACGAGTTCAAGGTGTTCAACATGTGTCAGGACGACGCGACCGCGGAAGCGGTCACGGCGTACGAGGGTCATCGAGATCAATCGGTGGCGCAGCAGGGTCTGGAACGTCGAGCGGTCCTGGCCCATGAGATGGGGAACCGTGTGGCCGCGGCTCTGATCTCGTTCGACCTTCTGCAAAAGGGGGCCGTGGGAATCGGCGGAAGCACCAGCGCCGTTCTCGGACGAAGTCTGCGCGCCCTGCGCATGCTCGTGAACAACTCGCTCGCCGAGGTCCGCATCGAGTCGGGGCTTGGGCTGAAGGAGCGTATCTCGGTGTCCGAACTCATCGCCGAGGCTCAGGGCGAGGCCGCGATGGTGGCGGCGGCGCATCGCTCGGAGTTGGTGGTCTCCCCGGTGGAAACGGGGATAAATGTCGAGGCCGATCCGCAGATCATCTCGGCCGCCCTCTCCAATCTCCTCCAGAATGCTTTCAAATTCAGCCGCCCGGGCGCCCGGATTCATCTGCGCACCACCGCGACGGCCGAGCGTGTCCTTATCGAAGTCGAGGACGAATGCGGCGGGCTTCCCCCGGGCAAGTCCCAGGACTTGTTCCGGCCCTTCCAGCAGAGGAACGCAAACCGCTCAGGCCTGGGGCTTGGCCTCACGATCAGCGCCCGGGGAGTTGAAGGGGCGGGCGGCCACATCGGCGTCCGCGACATTCCCGGCAAGGGCTGCATTTTCTGGATTGACCTGCCTCGTCTTCCCGTCGCCTGATCGGCGCGGCACCGTAACGATGAGGTTCGATCGCGTCCGCTCGAAGTCGCGGCTCCAGAAGTCGCTCGGGTAGTCGGCGATCGAGCACTGCAGGCCGCGGTCCTCGAGGCGGCCGCTCAGGGCGCGAAGGTCGTACTCCAGGTAGCGCAGGTTGTTCGCGTCCGAATCCGGTAAGACAGCACGCGCGAATCGTCGAACCGGAGCGGGGAGGACCATGGCCGCGACGAGTCTTGCCTTCTCGCGTGCGTTTCCAAGTCTCCACGCCTCGCGGCGCGCTTGCCCCCGCTTGCTGATGTCGGGGAGCGCGGCGATAAGCGCCATTCCTCCGGGCCGCAGGACGCGAACGATCTCGAGGATCATCGCGACGCCGTCCTCGACGCTCGGCAAGGTGTGGATGACTCCCGTGCAGTAGGCCTTGCCGAAGGATCCGGCGGGAAAGGGCAGGGCGCGGCCATCCGCGGCGGCGAAATGGGGTGGTGAGGCAAGGGGCGCCTCGGCCTTCCTCGCCCGCTGCGCGTCGATGAGCATGCCCGGGATGAAGTCGACGCCCACGAGACGGGCGCAGCTTTTCGCCACATGGCGCGTGACGAGGGCGCTGTCGCAACCGACGTCGAGGACAACATCACGGGCGGGATCGAGCTTCAGCGTGCCGCCTATGTGCCGGGCCATGGCCTGCAAGGCCTCTTCGGGAAGCTGGTGAAAACCGATGGAGCGTTTGGCGAGCGGCTCCTTGAGCCACCCCTCGAACCATTCCCGCCAGGCCGCGGCGCGGCGATTCGTATCGCTGTCCTTCGCGGCGACGGTTCGCACGAGTGAGGCCGCCTCGATCGATGTCCCGCCGAAGACGAGCGGTTTCGGCGTGAACAACCGGACGTAGCGAACCTTCGCGGCGATCTCCTGGGCGCGGCCGGCCGCTCTCAGACCTTCGGGGTTGTCGTCGCGCACATACGAATACACGGAGGTGCGGCCCAGTGGGCGGAGCGCATCGAAGATGGCGGAGCGAACCGCGCCGTCCACGCCATGACGCCGGGCGTCAGGACGCGTGTAGCCATCGTAGAAATAGGCGGCGTGCGGGGCGGGAACGAAATCCATCTCGAGCTCGGGAACGTGAGCGCCCGTCAGCGTGACCCACCGCGTGTGAACCGCTCGTCCCTCGGGATCGAGCGCGCCGAAACACAGATCGCCCGCGTGAAACCTCGCAAGAAGCTTGTCCCAGCCGGATTCGGAACCGAAGAGGATGGCCTCGCGGTCCGAGGGGAACAGCTGTCGAACCGTGAAATCACTCGCCGGCCGAGACTTCGCCTGGCCGTCGGTTCTGCGGACGAAGAAGGTCAGGCTCCCGATCTGAACCCTCGAGCGGGTGATTTTTCGCAGGAGAAACGCGCCCGCCCTCCGGATAACTCTCGTCATGCCCCAAGAACGCATCAAACCCTGTGCCATCTGCCGGCAACCCCTGCCCCCCTCGCGTGGCATCCAACTTGCAGCCCGCTATGTGCCGGGGGTTTGCCTCGGTCGATGAGGGAGATCAGTGACCGACGTCCGACAGACACGACAGGAGTCCACGTTTCGACCGGCCGTTCTTCTCATGGTCGGACGGGCGCTCGCGTCCATCGCGACGCTCCTGATCCCCATCACTCTCGTCCGCGTGTTCGATCAGGGCGAGTACGGAACCTACAAACAGCTCTTTCTGGTTTTCGCCACCCTCTACTCCATCGCCCTCGTCGGTCTCTCGGACAGCCTCTACTACTTCGTTCCGCGAAACCCGCACCTTGGGGGCCGCTACGTGGCGAACGCGGTCGCGGGCCTCACGGTGGCGGGGGCGGTGTGCCTCGGGGGTCTTTATGCCACGCGGGACGCCGTGGCCGCTTTCATGAAGAACGATGCGCTGTCGGGTCATCTGGGTGCTATCGGCCTCTTCCTCTTCTTTACCCTGCTGGCCACGGTCCTCGAGATCACACTCATCGCGCGGAAACACTATGCGCGGGCCTCGGTCGCGTACGTGGTCTCGGACATCGCGCGGGCCGTGTTTTTTGTCGTCCCCGTGCTGTTCCTGCCGAGCCTCGAGTTGCTGATGGGCTGGGCCGTCGCCTTTTCGGCGGTGCGCCTGATCGCCGCCCTGGTGATGTTGAGGCGCGAATTCGGTGATGAGTTCCGGCTCGATCGGTCCCTGATGAAGCCCCAGCTCACCTACGCCCTGCCCTTCGCGCTCTACGTGCTCGTCGAGATACTGCAGTCGACGTATCACCAGTACAGCGTGAGCTGGTCCTTTGACGCCGCTACTTTCGCGATCTATTCCGTGGGCTGCTTCCAGGTGCCCCTCGTCGACTTCCTCGCCACACCGGCCTCGAGCGTGATGATGGTCCGAATGAGCGAGGAGATGCGCGACGGGCGACCGCACGCGGCCGCCCTGATCTGGCTCGACATCACCCGCAAGCTCGCCCTCATCTTCTTCCCCATGGTGGCGCTCCTGATTCTGACCTCGCGGGAGCTGATCACCTTCCTGTTCACCGACGCCTACGCCGCGAGCGCCCCGATCTTCGCGGTGTGGGTGCTCACCATCGCCCTCTCGGTGCTGCAGACCGACGGGGTCATGAGGGTTCACGCCCAGATCCGCTTCCTCTTCTTCGTGAACCTCGTGCGACTCGCGCTGATCGTGGCCCTCATTCAACCCATGATGGCGGCCTTTGGCCTTCTCGGACCGGTTCTGATCACACTGCTCGCGATGGCCCTCGCCAAGGGCCTTCACCTGTTCCAGATGCGGCGTCTCATGACCCTCGCCACCCACGAGGTCCTTCCCTGGCGCGATCTTGCCAAAGTCCTCTCCGTGAGCGCGCTGGCCACAGTGCCGGTGTTGCTGCTTCGGGGTCTGCTGGGCGGGCCCAAGCCCCTGCTCCTTCTGGCCTTCGGCCTCGTCTATGTCATCGCGTACGTCGCCCTTCTCTTCGCCACGGGGATCATCAGCACGGAAGAGCGGACGAGTCTCAGGCGCTGGCTGCGCTTCCCTGGCCCTGCGCCCCTTGTTCCGGAGGTCCGATAGGCGCCATGTGCGGAATCGCCGGCATTCTCGATTTCCAGGGACGCCCCGTCCTTTTGGAGGACCTTGCGAGCATGTGCGACGCTCTGGTCCATCGCGGCCCGGACGAGGCCGGCTTCCATGTCGCTCCCGGTCTCGGCCTTGGAATGCGCCGGCTCAGCGTCATCGACCTCGAGGGCGGCTCGCAACCGGTGCGCAACGAGGACGGAACGGTCGTGGTGGTGTTCAACGGCGAGATCTACAACTTCCGCGATCTGCGCCGCGACCTGCTGACCTCCGGCCACATGTTCAAGAGCCACACGGACAGCGAAGTGATCGCCCATCTTTACGAGGAGTACGGTGTCGCCTGTGTCGAGCACCTTCGCGGGATGTTCGTCTTCGCCCTGTGGGACGCGAAGCGGCGCCAACTTCTGATCGCCCGCGACCGGCTGGGCGTGAAGCCCCTGTACTGGACGGAGAAGTCCGGCCGGCTCCTCTTCGCCTCGGAACTGAAGGCGATCCTCCAGTTGGAAGAAGTGGAACGCGACCTCAACTGGGCTTCGGTCGATCACCTCTTCACCTTCCTCACCACACCGTCCAAAGAGAGCATCATCGAGGGCGTTCACAAGCTCGAGCCCGGGCATCTGATGGTGGCAAGTGCTGAGAAGGGTGTTTGTATCCATCGCTACTGGGCGCCGCGTTTCGAACCCGAACATGGGAAGCCCGAAAGCCACTTCATAGACGGCGTGCGCGGTCTGCTCGAGGAGTCGGTGAAGCTTCGCCTCGTGAGCGACGTGCCGCTCGGCGCATTTCTCTCCGGCGGGCTCGACAGCTCCGCGGTGGTCGCGACGATGGCGCGGCTGATGGATCAGCCGGTGAAGACCTTCTCGATCGGCTTCGCCGAGGGTGACTACAACGAACTCGAGTACGCCAAGCTCGTGGCCGCGAAGTTCGGCACGGACCATCACGAGCTGATTCTGGAGCCGGACGTTGTCGATGTGCTGGAGGACATCGCCTGGTATCTCGACGAACCCTTCGGCGACTCCTCCGCGATCCCCACGTACCTCGTTTCGAAACTCGCGGCCGAGCACGTCACCGTTGTCCTGTCGGGCGACGGGGGTGACGAGCTTTTCGGCGGCTACGACAAATACCGGATCGAGGGCCGTGAGCGGGAGGCCCTGCCCGCCCTGGCGCGGATCGCGCTTCGCGGCATCGGCGCCTTCATGCCGGATGGAATGAAAGGGCGGAACTTCGTACGCCATCACGGCCTTCCCGAGGGGGAACGCTATCTGGATGCCCAGACCCTCTTTCGCGAGGACCAGAAGCGCCGCCTCTTCGATCCCGCGGCCTATGCGTCGCTTGCCGAAGGAGACGGCTCGAGCAGGGAGGCGGCGGCACTTCTCCGCGGAGGCGGGCACTGGCTCTCCAGGTTGCAGCAGCTCGACATCGAAAGGTCGCTGCCCCTCGACATCCTGACCAAGGTGGACCGCATGTCCATGGCCCACTCTCTCGAAGCGCGCGAGCCGCTGCTCGATCACAAGCTGATGGAGTTCGCGGGAACCATTCCCCCGGAAATGCAGATGCGGAACGGATCCGGGAAATACGTCTTCAAGCAGGCGATGCGCGGCGTGCTGCCGGACCGGGTGATCGATCGCGCCAAGCAGGGCTTCGGCGTGCCCCTTGGCCACTGGTTCCGCGGGCGGCTCTCGGGCTTCATCAGGGACCTGCTCCTGAGCGGTCCCGCCCTTCGCCGAGGCATCTTCAACCGGGGGTACGTGCTCAAGCTGATCGAGCGCCATGAAGCGGGTCAGGACCTTGGCCTGCACCTTTGGACCCTCATCTCTTTCGAACTCTGGTGCCGTACCTTTCTCGACGGCGACAGAGCACGGCCGAGATCGCGCGCGGCCCGTTCGAGTTTCCATACCAGACAAACGGAGCCCCTCAAGTCCGCGTCGTCCCTTTAACGCCTTCGGGAGAACCCTTATGAAAATGCAGAACCTGTTGTCACTGGCGCTCAGCGCCCTTCTCGCCGCCCAAGGGAGCCTCGCGGAGGCTCAGCGAGGGAAGCCCGCCCCTGGCGAGATGGGCGCCGAGTATCGCATCGGCCCGGAGGACATTCTCCAGATCTCGGTGTTCAGCAATGACGCGCTGAGCCGCACGGTGCCGGTCCGCCCC
>JANNJB010000722.1:0-3746 GCA_031405615.1 Vicinamibacteria bacterium
GGAAGGTTTTTCGGAACGCACACACTTCCGGCCGGTGCCCTCGTGACGAAGTTCACGAGCGCGCTCGAGCGGGTGGGAACGGGCACGAGGTCTCAGGGTGTCGCGGGCATGTCGCCCCTGCCGATCCCCCTTTCGGTCTCGGGACTTTCGGGCTCGGCTTTCGATGTGGCGAAGGGACTCTTCTCCAGGATGGGCTTCACTCCGCTCCAGGTTCCGGCGAAGGGCAAGGCCCCAGGGCCCCTGCCTGCGCTTGAAGCGGGCGGCCCCGTGGCGGTTTCCCTGATCCAGGGTGATTTCGATTTCTCCGCCACCGGCACGGTCACCCACATCGACGGCGAGGCGGTCTACGCTTTCGGCCATCCTTTCTTCGGCATCGGCCCCATCGACTTCCCCATGCGCCAGGCCTGGGTCTATGACGTGTTCCCGAGCCTCAACCAGTCGTTCAAGATCTCGAGCGCCCACGAGACGATCGGACGCTTCCAGCAGGATCGCGCGACCGGCATCTCGGGAAAGCTCGGCCCGGGCCCGCGGATGATTCCGGTAAAGGTCTCGCTGCAGAATCGGCCGGGCATGAAGCAGGACTATTCGTTTTCGGTGGTCCAGGACGATCTCTTCACGCCGCTCACGGTTTACGCGAGCGTTCTCTCCGTGCTCCAGGGACAGGAGCGGGTCGCCGGCCCCTCGACCGTGACCCTCGACGCCACCGTCAATTTCACGAGCATCCCGGCCATGCGTCTGCAGGACCAGTTCGCGGAGGGACAGCCGGGGGCGATGGCCGCGGGTCTTGTCGGCGCGGCGATCTCTTTCGTGATGAACAACGAATTCCGCCGGGTGAGCCTGGAGTCGGTCACCGTCAACCTGACCGCGAAGGAAGCGCAGGAAACCGCCGCCATCGATCGCGCGTGGCTCGAACGTGACGGCCCCGTGCGTCCGGGAGCCTCGATTCCGCTCAAGATCGCGTTGCGCACGTTCCGCGGTGAAGAGATCCTCGTGTCGACGCCGATCGAGGTTCCAATCGGCGCGGCCCCCGGCCGGTACGTCGTCCTCGTCTCCGACGGCCAGGGGCTCTCGATGGCCGAACAGCGCGAGATGCGGCAGGCGTTCGTGCCGAAGAGTCTCGACCAGATCGTTCGCGCGGTGAACAACATTCGAAGGAGCACGCAGATCTACGTGCGGCTCCAGCGTTTCGAAGAAGGCGCCGCGGTTTCCGGGACGCTGCTCCCCGGCCTTCCGCCCTCGATGATGCAGGTCCTCGGCGGCAGCGAAGGGGGCGAGCCGGTGGTTCGAACGCAGACCACGGTGGTGTGGGACGGCGAACTTCCGGTGGATTATTCCGTAAAGGGCTCGCGTTTCCTGGCCCTTCAGATTGAGCGTTGATTTCAAGGATTTCATGTCCAGAAGATTTGTCGCGTCTCTCACCCTGGCCCTCACGGCCGCCACGACCTTCGCGGTCCAGCCCCAGTTCCTCCGCATCTCCACGATGCGGGACTTCATGGAAGGCGAAATCGAGGGCCTCTCGGTGGATTCAGCGGGCCGGCTCACCCTGGCGCCCGCGGCGGTCACCGGGCCCGATCTCGGCGCTTCCGCGGTGTGGTCCATCGTCGCCGATTCCCAGGGCGTCCTCTACGCGGGCACCGGCAACGGCGGCAAGATCCTGAAGGTCGAGGGCCGAACCATCCAGACCTTCCACGACGTGGCCGAGGCCGAGGTCCAGGCCCTCGCCTTCGGACCCGATGGGCGGCTCTTCGCGGCCTCCAATCCCGAAGGCCGGGTCTACGCGATCGACAAAGCGGGCAAGAGCACGGTCTTCTTCGATCCGGAGGAGCGCTACATCTGGGCGATCGCTTTTGACGGGCAGGGGCGGCTCTGGGTCAGCACCGGCGGCGAAGGCAAGATCTATCGGGTCGACGCCAAGGGAGTGAGCACATCGATCCTGAGCAGCCAGGACGCCCACGTCACGTCGCTTTCGGTCGGGCCGAACGGGTCGATGTTCGCGGGCAGTTCCCCATCGGGCCTCGTCTACTCGATCGACTCGAAAGACAACGTCCGCGTTCTCTACGATTCCAACTACCGTGAGGTGAAAGCACTTCTCCCGCTGCCGAACGGGTCGGTCTACATTGCTCTTGTCGATGGTCGCTCGGAGATCCCCCTGCCGCGGCCCACCCCTTCGCCTTCGCCCGGGGCCTCCCCGCAGCCCGACGGCGTCACCGCCTCGACGTCCATCGAGGTCTTCGCCTTCCCCACGGGCCCCGGCCGCGCGCCGGACTCGGGGCGCACAGGCTCCGGCCCCGCGCGGGGAGCGATCTTCCTGGTGAGCGCTTTAGGCGATGCGGATCAGTTGTGGAGCGGCGACGAGTCGCCCTTCTTCCTCTTCAAGCGCAACGACGCGATCCTTTTCGGAACGGGCTCGAAGGGCCGCGTCTACGAGGTTCGTGACGACCGCACCTACACCCTCGTGCGAACGATGCCTCAGGAGCAACTCACCGCCGCGGTGCCCGCACCCTCGGGCGACATGGTGATCGCGTCGTCCAATCCAGGCAAGCTCCAGTACCTTTCCACGAAATCCGAGAGCAAGGGAGTTTTCACTTCGGCCGCGCGCGACTTCGACAACGTCGCTCAGGTCGGCGCTCTCGAAACGAGCACGGCTTCGGCCGCGATCTCCTATGAGATCCGGACCGGAAATTCGACCGTGCCCGATACCACGTGGAGCAACTGGGAGCCGGTGACCGCGGGTCAGGCCCCGCCCCGCTCACCCCAGGCCCGCTTCGCCCAGATCCGCGCCACCCTCACCGACACCGCGGCGAAACCTTCGCTCTCGTGGCTGCAACTCGCCTACGTCCAGCGCAATATCCGGCCGCTCATCCGCGAACTCACTCTCTATCCGGCCGGAGACGCCTTCCAGCGCACCGGCGGTTCCTCGACCTCGGGTGAGCCCGAGATCGCGGGGCTCGAGACCGGGTCGCCCGAAATCAAACCACCCACCGCACTTGGCGGGCGGTCCACCGATTCGGCGAACCTCGGTCGGAAGGTGTTCTTCAAGGCGCTGCGCACGATCACCTGGCGGGCCGAAGATGCGAACGGCGACAAGCTCAAGTACGACGTGCTCTACCGGCCCGAGGACGCGACCGCGTTCACGCGCCTGCTCGAAGGCGCCACGGAGCCTATCTTCACCTGGGATACCGCCACCGTGCCGTCGGGCCGCTACGTGTTCCGAGTCGTCGCGCGGGACCAGATTTCGAACCCGGAAGGCCGGGGCCTCTCGTACGAGAAAGACACTGAGGTCTTCGACGTCGACAACGATCCGCCGACCATCACCGCGGCGATCAACGCCGGCCTCGTCAAGGTGACGGTCGCGGACACCATCAACGCCATCCGCAAGGCGGAGTGGGCGAAGTGGGCGAAGGAAGCCGGCTCCTGGACGGACATGACGCCGGTCGATGGCGTCGCCGACTCGCGCCAGGAATCGTTCGAGTTCCGCCTCGACGGCAGCCCGGCCGCGGTGGTCATCCGCGCCACCGATGCGTTCGGGAACGTAGCCCTCACCCGCGTCCCGGTACGAAGGTAGGGGCAGCGCGCAGCCTCCCCTTGGGGGACGCTGCGCGTGCCCGTGCGATTGGGGGATTCGGTACGCCCGCGCGAATTGGGGGGCGGTTGGTGGGCCTCCGGTTTCGGGAGCGAGGTTACGGGGCACGCGCCGCGTCCCCCGAGGGGAGGCTTCGCGCTGCCCCTACATTCCCGTTCCGATC
>JANNJB010000723.1:0-1979 GCA_031405615.1 Vicinamibacteria bacterium
GGCGGCCTCCATCCCGACCTGCCGTTCCAGTACTTCATCGACATGCTGAAGGGGATCAAGAAGATCCGTCCCGACATGCACGTGAGGGCCTTCACCGCGGTCGAAATCTTTTTCTTCCACAAGCTCTACAAGAAGTCCGTCGTCGAGGTGCTCGAGACCCTGAAGGCGGCGGGCATGGACTCGATGCCGGGCGGCGGGGCCGAGATCTTCAACAAGGAAACCCGCAACAAGATCATCAAGGGCAAGGCGACCGGCGAGCAGTGGCTCGACGTCGCCCGCCAGGCTCATAAGCTCGGGATCCCCAGCAACGCAACGATGCTCTACGGTCATATCGAGACCATCGAGGACCGTGTCGATCACCTGATCCGGCTTCGCGAACTTCAGGACGAGACGAACGGTTTCGTCACTTTCATCCCCCTCGCTTTCCAGCCCTGGGAAGCGCCGGCCATGAAGCTGCCCGAGACCACGGGCTTCGAGGATCTGAAAGCGATCGCGGTGGCGCGGCTGATGCTCGACAACATTCCGCACATCAAGTCGTACTGGATCATGATCGGCCCGCGGGTGGCGCAGATCGGTTTGTCGTTCGGAGCGGACGATCTCGATGGGACGGTGACCGAGGAGAAGGTGGCCCACGACGCGGGCGCGCCCACCTCCCAGTCGCTTTCTGTCGACGAACTCTGCCGTTTGATCCGCGAGGCCGGCCGTCGCCCGGTCGAGCGCGACACCGTCTTCAACACCATCAAGGAGTGGTAGCCCGAGGCCCTCAGGGCACGGGCTTGAGCGCTATCCAGGGCGGCAGACCGGTTTCGAGGATGCGCGTCATGTACTTCGTCTGGTCGATGGCGAGCGAGACGAAGAAGGCCTGAGGCGCCGAACGTTCGGTGGCCTTCAACCGTTTCTGCGCCTCGTCCGACCACTGCGTGAGGGCGGCCTTGTCCTTGCGCACGCCCGCATCGATCATTCGGGCGTAGGCGTCGGTGTAGCCGAAGCCGGTGCGCGCGAACGCCACCCGCTTGCGCACCAGGTCGGTGTCGCCTTTGGCCAGCGCCTCCGCCTCCTTGAGGATCCCATCGGCCTCGGCGACCAGAGGCAGGCTGAACATCGACAACCACCAGTAGCCTCGGTGCTCGGGCGCCTCCCCGGTTTTCTTGATCGCGGTCTCCCACAAGTCGGAGTAACGACGCATCGCGCCTCCCGCCTTCCCGTAGAACCGCGTGAAGTACTCGGCGAGCAGAGCGTCGACATCCATCGTCGGATCGGCCACGAGTTTCGCGGCGACGTAGAAGTTGAGCCCCTGATTCGCCCAGTTCTGCTGGGTCTCGCTGATGAAGCGCTCGATCTTCATGTCCCGGTAGAGAGGAATGTCCCGCCGCATCGAGTGGACGATCGGCCAGGGTGTGAACGCGAAGAAATGCCCGTAGTACTCGTACACCCCGACGTGCCGGGTGAGGTTCGACCAGCCCTTGAGGTAGTCGAGGTAACGCTGATTCGAGGGACAGGCGGGGTCGTCGATGGCGTGGATGTGGCAGAACTCCCAGGGCATGTGGGTGAGGGCCGTGACGTAGCCCGCCTTCGGCCGCGCTCGTTTGGGCGGCGACGTGTGCTCCGAGTACGCGTAGATTCCCACCTGTTTGCCCGGGTTCGTCTTCTCGAGTTCCTCGAGAACCCGGTTCGCGTAGTGAACGAAACGGTCGGCCAGGCTGAAGTCCGTGATTCCATAGAGCGCGTCGACGTTCTTGCACCGTTCACATTCGCACCACCCGGCGCCGTCGTTCGGGCTGATGGAGAAAAGGGGCGAGTCGGGATTGGCCTTGAAGTAGCGGCGTGCCGCATCGACGCTCGCCTGGATCACTTTCGGGTAGCTCGAACACAACTGAGTGCTGAGTCCGCGCTGCCCGTTTACCAGAGCGAACATCTCCGGGTCCTTCTCGAGGGCCTCTTTGGAGAAGCGATGGATGTTGTACCAGTTGTGGCCGAAG
>JANNJB010000724.1:0-4227 GCA_031405615.1 Vicinamibacteria bacterium
GGTGCGATGCACGCCGTCCTTCGACACCACGTGGTACTTGTAGATGCTGCCGGGCGCCGCCTGCGCCACGCTCGCCTCCCAGATGCCCGCTTCCGTGCCGCGCATCGGATTCGCGCGCGGGTCCCAGCCGTTGAAGTCGCCCACCACCGCCACCGAGCGCGCGTTGGGCGCCCAGACCGCGAAACGCACCTCGGTGCCATTGCGGCCCGGCACGGGGTGGGCGCCAAGCTTCTCGTACAGGCGCGTGTGCGTCCCCTCGCGGAACAGGTACTGGTCGTGGCCGCCGATGGCGGCAAGCTCGGATACTGCGTTCATGAGAAAAGCTTTATCACTTAGGGGCTTCCTGCATCTACCGCGGGCACATTACGTGCTCGATATACTTGGACCGTGCGCACGGACTACGTTCAGCGCTTCCTCTTCGAGGACCTCGACATCCGCGGGCGCCTGACCTGCCTCACCGGCGCCTGGCGGCGCATGCTCGACGGGCGCGGCTATCCCGAAAACGTCACCACCCTGCTCGGTCACACCACCGCCCTCAACGTGTTGCTCGGCGCCAACCAGAAAGGCGCCGGTCGCGTCACGCTACAGGTGCAAGGTTCGGGCCCGATCCGGCTGCTGGTTTCGGACTGCACAGCGGAACTGCGCATCCGCGGCATGGCGGATTTCCGCGAGGAAGCGGCCTCCGGCACCGTGGAGCGGCAGCTGCTGGGCAATGGCCGGCTCGCGGTGACCCTCGAAGACATGATGGTCGCGGCCTCGGGCGGCCTGCTCTACTACTTCAAGCGCCGCGGCTGGATCTAGGAATCCCACGAAGCCCCTCTTTGAGCGACTCTGATCATGCAAAGAATCGAGCGACTTCCCGACGACGTCGTCAACCAGATCGCCGCGGGCGAGGTGGTGGAACGCCCCGCTTCGGTGGTCAAGGAACTCGTCGAGAACGCGCTCGATGCCGAAGCCACGCGCATCGTCATCGACATCGAGCAGGGCGGCAAGCGCCTGATCCGGGTGCGCGACGACGGCCAGGGCATTCCCGCGTCCGACCTTGCGCTCGCCATCGAGCGGCATGCCACCTCGAAGCTTCGAAACGCCTCCGATCTCGAGCACATCGCGTCGAGCGGCTTCCGCGGTGAAGCCCTGCCGTCAATCGGCAGCGTCGCGGAGCTTCTGATCACGAGCCGCACCCGTGAGGCCTCCGAGGGTGCGGTGGTCTCGGTGGCCTTCTCGCGTGTTGAAACGGTGAAGCCCGCGGCCCATCCGGTCGGCACGACGGTGGAGGTGAGGAATCTCTTCGCGGAGATACCGGCGCGCCGCAAGTTCCTGCGCGCCGAGTCCACGGAGCTTCGGCACGCGGTGGAGATCGTTTCGCTGCTGGCCATGGCCCGTTCGACCGTGGGCTTCACCGTCCGCGCCGATGGCCGCGACGTGTTGTCGTTACCGCCCGCGACCTCTACCGAAGAGCGTGTCGCCGCGGTGCTGGGCCGTGATGTTGCCTCGGGCCTCGCCGCGGTGGACTTCGAAGAGCAGGGGATTTCGATATCCGGTTTCGTTTCACGCGATCCGTCGAAAGGCGGAGCGCGACCGGACATCCGCGCCTACGTGAACGGGCGGCCGGTGAAAGACCGCGGTTTGTCGAAGGCGCTCTCCGAGGCGTATCGCGCCCTTGGCCATTTCGACCCGAAACCTTCCGCGGTTCTCTTCGTCGACCTCGGCCTCGACATGGTGGATGTCAACGTTCACCCGGCGAAGACCGAAGTTCGTTTCCGCGAGCCCTCGCGTGTGTTTCAGGCCTTGGTGCGCGCCGCCCGCCGCGCTCTTGCGAGTGACGGGGAAGCGGTGGTTGTGCGGCCCTGGGAGAACCGCCTCGCCCCCACCTCGCCCGAAGTGGAGGGCGCGAGGAAGCACTACGATGGCCTTGGCGGTGGAGACAAGGTTCCGCCCCCGGGCCCAAGATGGTGGGAGTCGTCGCCGGTCGCGGAGGCAGGCCATGGCTTTGGGAAGCCTCAACCCGTCGTCCTCGGCCAGTTCCGCGACACCTACATCGTTGCGGCTCTGGACGGCGACCTCTGGCTCTTCGACCAGCACACGTGCCACGAGCGAGCCCGTTTCGAACAGATAGAGAGGCGAAAGAAAGGGGAGCGCGCTCAAAGCCAGGCGCTGCTCGAACCCGCAGTGGTCAAGATCTCCCCGGCGCTCGCGCTCCTCGCGGAGGAGACATCGCTCGAACTCTTCGATCTGGGTTTCGAGATCGAAGCCTTCGGCGCCGGGTCTCTGCTCGTTCGAT
This sequence comes from Vicinamibacteria bacterium, assembly GCA_031405615.1. Taxonomy (GTDB): domain Bacteria; phylum Acidobacteriota; class Vicinamibacteria; order Fen-336; family JAGNNV01; genus JAGNNV01. The sequence goes on from JANNJB010000724.1 coordinate 2,282, forward strand.
CGATCCCACACCTGCTCTCCGGCCGTGATCCGTCAGAGGCCGTGACTCGGATCCTCCGACAACTCGAAGACGCATCGGACACCCATTGGGCCGTGGAGGGTCGCGCGCATCGTCTCGCGGCCAGCCTCGCCTGCCACTCCGCGGTCCGCGCCGGCCAGAAGATCAACCCGGCCACGATGCACGAGATCGTGGTTGGGCTCCTCGCCACGGAGTATCAGGATTACTGCCCCCATGGTCGCCCGACGAGACACCGCATCCCGAAGGAAGACATCGCCCGCTGGTTCGAAAGGACGGGCTGGCGCAGGTTCTAGGCCGATCGGACAGTTATTCCCGCGAAGGGCTTGACTAGCCATATGGCCTATCCTATTATGCCATTTGGCAAGGAGCATCATGGAGAAAGAACTGTTCAAGTCGAAGGTCGGCGGCCAGCATCCCGACATAGGGGCCTATTGGAACTTAGCCAAGTCGGGGCAGGCGGAGACCTACCATTTTGTGTCTCTGCTGGGGCTCAAGGCTTTGGATCCGTTCACCATCCTAAAGGAGGTCACAAAAGGCCTGAAGTTTCAGTCACTTGTACGCTTTCAGGAGAATACCCTTCTCTCCCTCAGTGACGTTGCGGACCTCGTTTCGATTCCGCGGCGAACCTTGCATCGGCGGAAGGCAGGCGGTCGTCTCGACCCGGAGGAGTCTGATCGCCTGTTCAGGGTGACGAGAGTCTTTGCGAAGGCTCTTGAGTTGTTCGAGGGTGATGCCGAGGCAGCGCGCAATTGGTTCCAAACACCCGCGCGGGCGCTGGGGGGTGAATTGCCGATCCGTCTCGCCCGAACCGATCTTGGGTCGCGCGAGGTCGAGTCACTAATCGATCGCCTCGAACACGGAGTACTCACGTAGTGCCTACGGCCTGGCGTCTCACCAAGACGAGGTACTTGGCGACGGCGTGGGACGGGGAAGGGGCCAAGCGTAGCGGCGGCCGGTGGAACAGTATCGGAACGGCAGTCGTGTACGCTTCCGCTGCCCTCTCTCTCTCGCTGACCGAAACTCTGGTGCACATCCCTGCGGGAGTGCTTCCTGCATACACCGCCATACCCATCACGTTCGACGACTCCCTGGTCAGCGTCTTGTACCCGGAGGATGTCCCGACGGACTGGAGCAGAGATCCGCCCCCTGCGTCGACGCAGGCCATTGGCGATGCATGGGTATCCGGAGCGAGGAGCGCCGTACTCAGGGTTCCAAGCGTAGTGGTCCCTGTTGAGTTCAACTACATGTTCAATCCAAGTCACGCTGACTTTGCCAAGGCACAAATTGGGACGCCAATGTCCTTCCCGTTCGACCGGAGACTTCGGCCCTAGGAGGCGTCGTCGTCGGGAGGGTCCTCTCATGAATGCCCGCCGACTGGAACTGTGAGCGAGGGGCCTGTCCATCGCCGGAGCATCAGGTTCCACCCCACTCCTGTTTCTTGAAGCGTCATGGACGAAGTCCGTGGAACACTCGCAACGGATGAGAATCGAGAGGGCTAAGCCGCGCTGGAGGCGCGGGTGCCCTCCCGAAGACCTCCCATGCTCCGATTCCCCGCGGCTCGCAGAAGGTGGCGGTGGGGGAATCGCGCTGTCGCGGTCGGAACGGGAGTTCGCGCTAGGCCCCCGCCTTCGCGGGGGTGACGAGAGGTCCAACTGGCTTGGTAGTTGGGCGTCCGCCGCGGGGTGGCGCCGACGGGGAATCGAGAGGGCTAAGCCGCGCTGGAAGCGCGGGTGCCCTCCCGAGATCCTCCCACGCACCGAATCCCCCTCAAACGGAGTTGGGACTCGCCGGTTCTCGGAACGGCACGGCCGGCTTCGCGGCCGACGCGCCCGCGGGGTGGTGCTCTATTTCTTCCACGGGCGCACCGTTTCCGTTGTCGCCCACGCTCTGACCAAGGAAGCCATCGTGCCCTTGGTGGACATCAATCG
>JANNJB010000725.1:0-1889 GCA_031405615.1 Vicinamibacteria bacterium
CCGGCTTGCCGTCCGACCCGCCTTTTGGTTTGGAGGAGCGGGTTGCCTGTTTCGCCATGCCCTTAAGGCTACTCGGTCGGGCTACCCGGTGTCGCGTCGCCGACGCGGAAACGGGCGAAGCGGCGGACCAGGATGTTCTCCTTGATGATCGCCACTTTCTCCTGAATGAGCTGGCCGACCGTGATCTTCGGATCCTTGACGAAAGCCTGCTCGAGGAGGCAGTTCGTGGCGTAGAAGTCCTTCAGCTTGCCTTCGGCGATCTTGTCGGCCACCACCTCGGGTTTGCCCGCGCCGATCGCCTGGGCCCGGTAGATTTCCTTTTCCTTCTCGATGATCGCCTGGGGAACCTCTTCCTTGGTCACGTAGTTCGGGGAAGCGGCCGCGATGTGCATGGCGACGTCGCGAACCATGGCCTGGAAGTCTTCGTTCTTGGCCACGAAGTCGGTCTCGCAGTTGATCTCGACGAGGACGCCGACCTTGGCGCCGGGGTGGATGTAGTGCCCGATCATGCCTTCGCTGGCGGTGCGGCCCGCGCGCTTGGCCGCGGCGGCGAGGCCCTTCTTGCGAAGAACCTCCTGAGCCTTGTTCATGTCGCCGTCGGCCTCGACCAGGGCGCTCTTGCAATCCATCATTCCCGCCCCGGTCTGTTCGCGGAGGAGTCGGACGGATTCAGCTGTGATGTTCATGGGTCTCCACTTTTGCTTCGCGGCCAGGACTCTTGCCTGGGGAAGCGCTTTTTCTCAACGTTAGAAATCGATGCCCCCTGCTCGGGTTCCCCTCGAAACTATCCCGGGGAACTCAAGAGGGGGCCTTGGGCACGGCTGACGGGAGGGGGTTGTTGCGCAACCCCCGGAAGACGGGGCTAGACGGTGGCTTCGACCGGGATTGCCGCGGCCGCGGCCGCAGCGGCGGCCGCCACCGAGGCGGCGGCGGATGCCGCGGTCCGGGCGCGCGCCGTGGCGGCCATCTCGGCCGACTTGGCTTCGCGAAGTCCGCGTCCGGCGAGAACGGCGTCGGCCATCTTGCTCGCGAAGAGCCGGATGGAACGAAGCGCGTCGTCGTTGCCCGGGATCACGTAGTCGACGAAGTCGGGGTTGCAGTTGGTGTCGACGATGCCCACCACGGGAATGCGGAGCTTGCGGGCTTCGGCCACCGCGATCGCCTCGTTCTTCGTGTCGACCACGAAGATGACGTCGGGCAGGTTCTTCATGTTGCGGATGCCCTTGAGGTTCTTGTCGAGCTTCACCTGTTCCTTGGCGAGGCCGGCGAACTCCTTCTTGGTGAGGCGGTCCTGACGGCCCTCGGCGAGCATCATCTCGATCTGCTTGAGGCGATCGATGCTCTTCTTCACGGTGGTGAAGTTGGTGAGGAGGCCGCCGAGCCAGCGCTCGTTGACGAAGGGGGAGCCGGAGCGAACCGCTTCCTCGGCCACCACGTCCTGAGCCTGACGCTTCGTTCCCACGAACAGAACCACGCCGCCGGAAAGCGCCACGTCGTGGACATAACGCAGGGCTTCGCCGAACATGGCCTGGGTCTTCTGCAGGTCGACGATGTAGATGCCGTTGCGCTCGCCGAAGATGTACTCGCGCATCTTCGGATCCCAGCGGCGGGTCTGATGTCCGAAGTGGACGCCGGCTTCGAGCAGGTCCTTGATGTCCACCATGGAGATCGAGGGCAAGGAGATCGACGGCACGGGAATCTGCGGAACGGACGGTGTGGTTTCCATATGAGTCTTTGAGTCTTTCTAGCGCTTCGAGAACTGGAATCGGGCGCGGGCGCCCTTCTGGCCGTACTTCTTGCGTTCCTTGATGCGCGAATCGCGCGTCAGGAGGCCTTCTTTTCGAAGGCGGGCGCGGAACTCCTCGTTGAGGTCGAGGAGGGCGCGGGCG
>JANNJB010000726.1:0-1818 GCA_031405615.1 Vicinamibacteria bacterium
GGGCATCCTCTCCCCGGGCCCCCTCAACGCCATCACCGACGTTGCAGGGGTTCGTGTAGGCCAGGTGAGCCTGATCGAGGGCGACCGCGTCCGCACCGGAGTCACCGCAATCCTCCCTCACGCCGGCAATCTGTTTCAGCAGAAGGTCCCGGGCGCGGTTTTCATCGGGAACGCTTTCGGCAAACTCGCCGGGTCGACTCAGGTCGAAGAACTCGGGACCATCGAAACGCCGATCGTTTTGTCGAATACGCTCGCGGTTGGAACCGTCATGGACGCGGTGGTCGGCTGGACGCTGGCTCAGCCCGGGAATGAAACCGTCCGCTCGGTGAACGCTCTTGTCGGCGAAACCAACGATGGCGGGCTCAACGACATTCGTTCGCAGCCGGTGCGGAAGGAGCACGTGCTCGCGGCGCTGAAGGATGCGCGGGAAGGGCCGGTCGCCGAGGGTGGGGTCGGGGCCGGGACGGGAACCATCGCGTTTGGATTCAAGGGCGGAATCGGGACTTCGTCGCGGGTGGCGCCGGTGGGCGGCGTGGGTTACGTGGTCGGAGTTCTCGTACAGTCGAACTTCGGCGGTGTGTTGTCGATTGACGGAGTGCCGGTGGGGAAGGAGTTACGTGGAGTTGCGAGCGCGTTATTTCGCGACGGGAAACGGGAGTTCGCGCTAGGCCCCGGCTTTCGCCGGGGTGACGAGAGGTCAATCGGCGGGGTTGGGACTCCGGGTTCGGGGCTTCGCGCCGACGAGAGGTCCAATGAGAGGGTCGTGGGGGCGGGTTCGGAACGGCCAACGGAGACTGCGGACGGGTCGTGCATGATCGTTGTGGCCACCGACGCGCCGTTGTCGGCGAAGGACTTGAACCGGCTGGCGGCTCGGGCGATCTTCGGGTTGGCGCGCACCGGGTCCTCGTACTCGAACGGCAGTGGGGATTTCGCGATCGCGTTTTCGACTGCTCCCGAACTGCGGGTCACTCACGGCTCGACCGCGATCATGCCGCGTCCGACTCTCCCGACCGAAGCCTTGTCGCCACTCTTCGAAGCCGCGCTCGAGGCCACGGAAGAGGCCGTGCTCAATTCACTCCTCAAGGCCGAGACGATGACCGCCAACGGTCGCACAGTCCAGGCTCTCGACGTCGAAAAGCTACGAGAGCTGCTGAAGAAGCACGGCCGCTAGCCCACCCACTACCAAGCCGATTGGACCTCTCGTCACCGCCGGCCGCCCCACTACCAAGCCAATTGGACACCCACGTCACCCCCGCGAAAGCGGGGGCCTAGCGCGAACTCCCGCTACCAGGCGCGAAACCCCGCGAATACTGTTGACTTCGCCTACAACATCTTCTTCCCCTTCACCCGCGACAACCTCGCCCGCCGCTTCAGCAGATCATCCTCCAGCGTCGCGAACTCGGAACGCCCCGCGACCAGATCCAGCCCATCGTCCACGATCCGCAGCGCCTCGACCCGGTCCTTCCGCGTGTGCTCGAGCATCATCGCCAGTTCCCGATGCGCGACGGCACTCGCCAGACTGACCGCGATCCGCCAGAGCCGCTCGCTTTCGTCGTGTTGCTTCCGGGCCTTGGCGCGATACGCGAGTCGAACCGTCGCATCGACGCGCGCCCGGCCGACGCCGGTCTCGGCAATGGCGCGGTAGGCCTGTTCGGAACGTTCGTCGAGATCCGCTCTCTCGAGTATCCGCCCAAGCGACAGCACATCGAACGCATCCTCGGGCAGCGCCCCGGGCTCGGAGACCATGGCGAGCGCTTCGCCGGTAAGGGCAGCGAGAGAGACGATGTCCTGGAGGTTGTGTTCGAGAACCTGGACCAT
>JANNJB010000727.1:0-4862 GCA_031405615.1 Vicinamibacteria bacterium
CACGACGCCCACGATCCGGAAGGTCTGTCCATCCGCTTCCAGGGTCTGCCCAGCCGCGGGCCGATCGCCAAAGAACTTCCGGCGAGTGGACTCGTTGATGACCGCGACGAAGCGGCCTTCGTTCACATCCGCGTCGCCGAAGGGTTCTCCCTCGATGAACCGGAAGTCGAGGATCCGGAAGTAATCGGCGTCGGTTCTGCGAAGCGCGGACTGGATGCGCGAGCCCTTCCAGTAGGACACCACGTGCTGCGGCATGGTCATGAGCGCCATCCGTTCGACGCCCGGAATATCGCGCATGTAACGGTCGTAGAGCGCGAAACCGCCCGGTCCCGTCGATTGAGAATCGTCCCCGGTCATGCGAACGCTGTAGACCGAAAGTGTCCGGTCGGCGCGCGTCTCCGGGGGGTAGGCCCCGAAGATGTGGTCGAGGACGGCTGCGGAGAGGATGAGGACGAGCAGGGTGAAGCCGATTCCGAAAAGGCTCACGAAGGTGAAGAACTTCCTCCGGCCGAGGATCTTCAGGCTGAGTTTCAGGTAGTTCTTGAGCATGGCGTCAGTGCACGCGCCGGCCGTCGAACATCCGGATGGTGCGCGCGGTCTTCTCGGCCTGGCGCGGATCGTGAGTCACCATCACGAGCGTCGTCTTCTCGTTCGTGTTGAGGTCCTGAAGGATCGAGATGATTTCGTCGCCCATCTGGGAGTCGAGGTTGCCGGTCGGCTCGTCGGCGAGAAGGATGCGGGGCTTGCCCACGATCGCCCGCGCGATGGCGACGCGCTGCTGCTGCCCGCCGGAGAGCTGCGACGGGAAATGATGCTTGCGGGCGGAGAGGCCGACGCGCTCGAGCGCGGCCTCGGCCGCCTTGCGCCTCTCTCCTGCCCCGACCTTCCGATAGAGGAGGGGAATCTCCACGTTGTCGACCACGGAAAGATCGGGGATGAGATGGAAGGACTGAAAGACGAAGCCGATCGACTCGTTGCGCAGTCGAGCGAGCGCCCTGTCGGAAGCGTCGGTGACCGGGGCGCCGCCGAGGGAGATCGTGCCTTTGGTCGGCGCATCGAGAAGCCCGATCAGGTGCATGAGCGTGCTCTTGCCGCAGCCCGACGGCCCCATGATGGAGACGAACTCTCCTTCGTCCACATCGAGGTTGATGCCGCTAAGCGCCACCGTTTCGATGCGGTCGGTTCGATAGACCTTCTCGACTTCGGCGAGGCGGATCATTGGAACGCTCATTTCAGTTTCAGCTCCCGTGCATGAAGGTAGTTGGTCATGTCGGAGACGATCATTTCGTCTCCCGGCGTGAGACCGCGCGTGATCTCAACCACGTCGTAGCCGATGAGGCCGAGTTCCACCCGCGTCCGAAACGCGCGTCCGTCGCGAACCACGAAGACGTCCTGGCCCACTTCTCCACTGAGGAACGGCCCGCGCGCCACCCGGATCGCATCGGCGCGGCGATCGGTGACGATCTGGACATCCGCCCTGAGGCTCGGGCGGAGGACGGTGTTCGTGGCGTCTTCGAGCCGGACCCAGAGGCGCATCACGCCGTCGCGCACCGTAGGCTCGACCGTGCTCACTTCCCCGCGAAGATCGACGGCGCCCATGCGGACCATGGCTTCGAGCCCGGGCCGGAGCGACCGGCCATGCACCGCGGAGGCGGTGGCTTCGATTCGAAAAGACTTGAGATCGGAAAGACGCGCGAGCGGCTCGCCGCGCCGGACGATCGCGCCGGCCTCGGTCACCGTCCAGGTCACGACGCTGTCGCGCAGCGCCCGAGTCGAACCGAGATCGAGCACACGCCGGGCTTCGCGGCGCTGGCCTTCGAGGGTCGCGAGCTCGAGGTTCATTCCATCGATCTGCGCTTTGTTCATCTCCTCGGTGATCTCACGCGACGCGATGAGGCGCCGCAATTCGAGGGCGGCGCGCGCCTCGTTCAACTGAGCCTCGCGCAGGCCGTCTTTCGACACCAGACCCGAAGCGGCAAGCTCGGTCTGCTGAGCGAGGCGGGCTCGGAGCGACTCGACTTCGAGCCGCTTGGCCTCCGTGGCCGCGTCGAGATCCGCGAGGGTTCTTCGCAGGTCGAGGCGCGAGCGCTGTTGTTCGTTCCGCTTGAGGGAAACGTCTCGATCGACGCGCTCGAGCGCAAGGGCGGACTCCGAAAGATCGAGCTCGACAATCGGCTGCCCCGCCTTGATCGCGTCTCCCGCGCGCTTGAGAATCCGCGTCACCCGCGCGTCCACCGGGCTCGCGATCACTTCCTCGAGGTCGGGGGTGACCGTCCCGTTCGCGGCGATTGCGGCTTCGACCGGGCCGCGGTCCACTTTCTCGATTCGGAGGCGGGATCTTGGAACCGACGGCTTGAGCAGACTCGGTCCGTAGCTGAAGGCGAGAGCGACGAACACGATGACCGCGGCCGCCGCGCCCAGCCGGCGGCGCTTCTGCGCCGACGCGAACACGGGGTCGATGGCTCGGTCCATGCCGAGATGCAGAGCAACCCACATGCCACCACAAGCCGCTCAATTCGAAGGAGTTTAGATCGCGCCCTTCCGCTTGTTCCGTACGCCTCCGTACGTTCACGTCCGGAACCGTACGGTAGCGGCCCGAGTGGACAATTCAGGTGGTGAGTGAAGTAATGTCCAAGGCGGCGCATTGATGGGATCGAAACGAGGGAATCGAGGATGAGAGAACCGACCAAGCAGGACCTGATCGCCCAGTGGGCGTTCGACACCCGTTCGATCCTGCTGCGTTTTCATCTCTGGCTCGACGATGTCGAGGTCTCCTGGCGGCCGGGCTCGCGAACCGGGTACGAGGCCTTCGACTCCGTTCCCGGAGAAATCCGACGATCTCTCGCCATGACCGCGGCGGTCACCGCACTTGGCACGCGGCTCTTTGCGCGGTTCGGTGAAGGACGCGGCGCCGACAAACAAACCCTCAACCAGGTCAAGAAGGACGCGGACGCTATCTCGGCCTACGTAACGAGCGAAGCGCTGTGGCACTTCTCTCGCAAGCTTCCCGAGAACCACGCGATCATGGTCTGCCTCGGCGAAGGCCTGATGCCCAAGGCGGGGGAAACGCCCGAGATGGGCGCCAATCCCCTGCTCGGCTTCGGCCGGGTCTACGCGCGCCCCGAAGTCGCGAGGTTCATCGACTCGCGTGTGCATCGCCTTTTGAACGACCCTTCGTATGGCTGGGACGGCTTCTACAAGAAGATGCGAGACAAGGGCATCACGATCTGGGGCACCGCCATCGACACCCTCGAGAACACCTCGCGCTTCGCGAAGGGCGAGGAGGTCGGGCCGATGACGATCATCCACATGTTCGACCAGCCTCTCACCGTCGCCCGCCCCTACGAGGCCTACATGGGGACGCTCGCGCTGCCCCGGCTGGTCGCGGACACTGCGCGGGACCACTCGATCCACCTCGATCTTCTCTCTCCGCGCTCCAGGCTCGTCGAGGCGATCGAACTCGCCGTGCCCGGCATCCGCCGTGAGCACATCCACGTCTGGACGCTGGGAGGCAAGAGCCGCGAGACGCGTCTCGCCGGGTTATGGGCGGAGTGGAAGACTCTGGGCGTCCACATCATCGAGGACGGCTGGATCTGCCCGAGCGGCCTGCCTGCGTTCACGGAATCCGGAACCTACGCTCCGACCTATCTCGTGGGCACATGGCTCGATGAAACCGGGGCGTCCCATCTCCTCCTCTGCGACGGCTACGCCGCCTCCGCCGAGGCTATGCAGGCGGCGAGTCTCAGCCGGGCGCTCGACGTGGACGTCACGATGGCCCTGTACTCGCCCCGATTCGAGCGACCGATGCAGGACGAGCAGCGGCTGATGCGTCTCAACCCTGATGCCCCGGACTTCGTAGAAGCGCTCACCCGATTGCTCGGCGAGGCCACATTGGCGCCGGAACGCGTGGCCTACTATCGCGAGTGCCTGCGCGAAAAGACGACCGCGCACATGCCCGAGTCCGACCGCGTCATCCGGGCCGACGACTTCTTCCCCGAGAAGGAGTGGCGCGTGCTCGCGGCGAGCGGCTACATCGGCTCGGATCCCTACACGGGCCTGCCCGGCGTGACCCGGCTCTCCGACGACACCTACGCGGTGACCACGCAGCTTGCGACCCTCGGCTCCTCGATGGTCGTGCGCTTCGTGTTCCGATTCTTGGCGCCCTTCGAAGAGATGCGGCTCATCTTCTCTCCGCTGCTCGAGCGTTTCATCGCCGGCGAGGACTACCACACGCGCGCGGTCAAGGTCTCGGACTCGGGGCGCATCCGCAACGAACTGCAGACGCTGTGCTCACAGGCCCTCGAGTATCGCGACGACGTGATCGTGATCCACTTCGACCGCATCGAGCCGGATGTGATGCCGGTGGCCAAGCAAAAGGTCGTGCGCGACGTGCTCACCTGGTACAAGAAGAACCACCCCGTGTGGTTCTCATGGCTCGAAATGGCCTGAGTCGCGCGCTTAAACTCGTGGCACCCCCATGCAGAAGAAACTGCTGAACCTGTCCTTGATACTCGCAGTGACACATAGACGACGAACATTGGTGGCGCTTTTAGCGGGGCTCGCGGTCGGCGGGCCGGCTCAAGTCTCCAGCCAGACGGCCTCCGGATACCCAGGCCTCGTCGCCCTCTTCGATGAGTGGCGGGTGTTCGAGCGGCCGTCTCTTCTGGGCGGCGCTCCCGACTACAGCGCGCCCGCCATGGCGCGCAAGCTCGATGGCCTGAAGACCTTCAAGGGCCGGCTCACCGCACTCTCGCCGGCCGCGTGGCCGCGCGACCAGCAGATCGATCATGCCCTCGTCCGCGCGCAAATGGACGGCCACGACTTCTACCTGCGCGTGCTTCAGCCATGGGTGCGCGATCCCG
>JANNJB010000728.1:0-2274 GCA_031405615.1 Vicinamibacteria bacterium
GCCTTGAACACGCGCTCGAGGGCGGGGCCGGTGACATGCAGATGGATCAGATGATTCGCGAACTCGGAGAACTGGTTGAAGATGACGTTGCCCGGATCGGCGTCAAGCTCCGCGCACTTGTCGTAGATCTCCTTGACGTTGCTCTCGGTGCCCACGGTGCGCACGATGTCGCCCGGGTCCACTACCCATTGCTCGAGCCAGCGGAAGCGCTCCTCGCTCATGCCCTCGGGCAGCACGGCCACGCCGCGACAGCCGAGAATGCGGGAGATCGCGACGCCGCCCCGGCAGTAGTTCCCGGTCGACGGCCACACCGCGCGGTGACGGGTCGGATCGAACTGGCCGGTCATGAGGCGCGGCACCAGACAGCCATAGGCGGCCAGCACCTTGTGAGCGCGGATCATCGGGAACCGATTGCCGAAAGCCACGATGATCGGGCTCGGGACACCGGTGAGCGCTTCTTGAAGGACCACGTGATTCGGCACGGCCACGCTTGAGCGCCGATCCGCATCGTTGTGCCAATGGACCCTGAAGAGATTGAGAGCTGCGGGAGCGTCCGGTTCCACCGCGGCGAGCGCCTTTACGATGGCGGCGGGGATGGTGTCGGGCTGGGCGAGTTCGGACAGCGTGGGCAGGATGATGCGACGCTCGCGAAACAGCGCGATCGTGCGATCGCGGACCGCGCGGTCGACGATGGTGGTCTCGAGGGCCGGTCGGCTCATAACACTGCCTAAGTCTAGAGGCGGCTCATCCGTTCCCACAGTGCATTTGCATCAGATTGGACCCGGGTGCGAATGCCGTCGAGAGCCGCCGTCGCCGTGGCGCGTGCGGCCAAAGACGGGGGAGCCACCGCACCTCTTAGGCGCTCGGCCAGGAGCGTCGCCCCCGCCGCGGCTCGAGCCCCTGCGCGCAAAGGATCGTCGCCGTGGGCCGCGGATTCTTCCATGAGAGCGCTTACTTCGTCGGCCATTGCCGCGGGGTACCCATCGGTGCCGAGGGCGACGCGACCGGATGCGGCGAGGGCGCTCGGGTAACCGACGCGATTGCCCTTGTTGGATCTTGGATTCTGGACGAGCCAGATGCCCGCCGCTCCGCACGCTTTGACCTCGTCGGTCGTGAGATGAACTCCATGCGCGAAGATCGATCCGGGCACCATCGCGTCAAGCTTCGTCAGGCGATCGATCACACCCGCATAACCCCGCGACCGCGCGTCGTCCACGTCCGCCTTGTCCTCTGCAACATGGATATGAAGCACGGTGGCGAGATCGCGCGCGAGGTGTGCCGCGTCGCGAATCGTTTCGTCGGACACGGTGAAGGACGCGTGCAGACCCACCATCGCGCCGATAGCGGGCCGGCGGTTTCCCCTGGCGAAACGCGCGCATTCGGCGAGTCCGCGCCGGGCCTCGTCGCGACCTCCGTTGCGCTCGGTGGCGCCGTAGCAAAGCACCGCGGGCATCCCGAAGCGCGCGCACGCCTCGGCCAGGAGGTCGAGCGAGCCTTCAATCAGGTTCGGCGACTCGTGATGGTCGACCAAACCGGCCGCGCCCAGCGCGATCGCTTCAGCGACGTACAACTCGGCGCTCGCGGCGATCGAAGCCTCGTCGAGAGCGCGATCGAGCCGCCACCACACCTGCCGAAGGATCGACACGAAGTCGGGCGGAGGGGACGAAGGCGCGGGCATACCGAGCGGCACGAGTCCGCTGTAAAGATGCGTGTGAGCGTTGACGAGGCCCGCGGCGGTCAAGACTTCGGAGTGGGCTTGATGCGTCCCACGCTCATCGCGCGGGAGGCCGGCGAGTCCTTCATGGGCAGCGTGTTCCGCCAGACGCCATCAAAGGCGGCAAGGGCGCTGGCCACCGCTCCCGCGGTGGGCACCAGACCAATCTCACCCACGCCCTTGGCCCCAAACGGCCCTTCGGGTTCCGGATCCTCGACGAGGATGACCTCGACCTTCGGCATGTCGCGCGCGCGCAATACGCCGAGTTGACGAAGCTTGTAGGTGACCGGCCAACCGTTTTCGCAGGGCAGCTCCTCGGTCAGCGCGTAGCCGAGGCCCATGTGAATCGCGCCCTCGATCTGGCCCTCGCACAGGGCGGGGTTCACCGCGCGGCCGACATCATGCGCGGCCACAAACCGATCGACCCGGCCATTCTCATCGAGGATGCAGACCTGGGTGGCGAAGCCGCTCGCGGCGCTCCGATCCCCCGAGGCCCTGTTCTCGCTCCGGTTCAGCCTGCTGATCGCCTTCGCCACGGCGGCGGTCAACGCCATCCTCGG
>JANNJB010000729.1:0-4298 GCA_031405615.1 Vicinamibacteria bacterium
GCGTGCCGCCGATGCCTTGATCCGAACGTTATAGGCGGCCACCGCGCCTCATCCCCCGCACGAGTGTCTCAAAATCGAGACCTTTCTCGTTCTTCCGCTCATGGAGGGCCTCAAGATCGGCGGCGTCTTCGGCTAGCGCGCGCCGGACGGCTTCGTTGATGATTCGGGAGAGGCTATCTTCGGACGAAGCGGATCTCAGGCGCAGGGCGCGATGAAGGTCGCGCTCGAGGTAGACCGTGGTGCGGGTGGTTTCCATGCTGGCATCATAACGTCACGACGTTATGGTGCTAAGAGCCCTAGGGTCTGCCAGGCGCCTGGGAATTCCCTGCACCACGAGAGGTCGTGCCTTTCTACAAACGCGCGCCGTTTCAGACGTGCGGCGGTACCTCTCCCTCGCACCACCGCCTTCATGCCCGCTGAGAAAGGTGAACCAACCTTTGCGCGGGCAGCAACTTCAGGTCGCTCGAGGGGTCGGCAGCCGTGAAGGTGGCATCGCTATTGCTACCCAAGAAAGCAGAGGAAAACATGCAGAAATCCAGACGACGCTCGACTGTCGCGGCCGGCTTGCTTCCCGTGTTCCTTCTTGCCGTCTCCGCCTTCGCCGGGGATGCACGCCATCTGCCCCATCGCTATAACAGCTTCGTGCCGCCCCCGATCGGCGGTGCCTACACCGACCCGGTGTTTGGAGCGAGCATCAAGCGATTGTCCAACGCTCCCTCGACGAACAACAACGCGGTTTCCGGGCCACTCCTCTTCATCAGCACGGAGTACTCCACGGCCTCGCCGTTCAACTCCGACAACACCCTGCTGATCCTCCAGCATCAGGGCTACTTCGGTCTCTACGACGGAGAGGGGACCTATCTCAAGGACCTTCCCTTCGCGGTCCACGCCGGGACCGAACCTCGCTGGTCGCGCACCGACCCGCACCTCCTCTACTACGTGAGCGGAAACGCCTTGAAGAGCCTTCAGGTCGTGGCCGGAACCTCGTCTCTCGTTCACGCCTTCACCGAATACTCCGCCATCCGCGGCCGCGGCGAATCCGAGATCAGCCCGGACGGCGATCATTTCGTCTTCGCGGGAGACCAGCCTCCCGGACCTTCGGGCCCGGGCGTCGCCAATCGATACGTCTTCGTGTACGAGATCAGCACCGGCCTCAAGAGCGCGGTGCTCGACACGGCTGGCCATGCCTTCAACAGCCTCTACATAGCATCGAACAACAGCGTGGCCATCGGCTGGATTCCAACCGGGACGGTTCGTTTCTCGGGGGTCGAGCTGTTCGACCGCACCATGACCTTCAAGCGGCAGCTGACCCATGCCATCGGCCACATGCGTCTGACCCGCGAGGCCAACGGTGACGATGTGCTCGTCTGGACCAATCCGAACGACGCGCAGCCGATCGCCTGCCTGAACGGCATTGTCAAGGTCCGTCTGTCCGATGCGCACCAAACGTGCCTCCTCCAGCTCGACTGGAGCCTCGCCGTCCACATCACCGCGCCCGATCGCAACGGCTGGGTCTTCGTGGAGACTTACGACCCGGCGCCGGCTCCCCTGTCCACCAACTGGAAGACCTACGCGAACGAGATCCTGCAGGTCAGGCTCGACGGCACGGAGACCCGGAGGCTTCTCCACCACCGAAGTCGTCAAACCGCAAACTACGGGTACCAGCCCAGGGCCGCGGTTAGTCGCGACGGCAGCAAGCTCGTGTTCACCAGCAACTACGGCCTTCAGGCCATCCTCGGGTATCCCGCGGGATATACCGATGTCTACCTCGTCGCGGTTCCTTCGGCGCCCCTTCCCGCGGTCGTCGCGAGCGATGCCGACAATGACTCCATCCCCGACGAGGTTGAGCTGACCGAGGGTACCGATCCTCTGTTCAAGGACAACGATGTCTTCGCCGACGCGCGCCTTTTCGCCAAGCAGCAGTACCGCGACTTCCTGCGACGCGAAGGAGACCAGGGCGGAATAAACTACTGGACATCGTCCATCGGAAACGGCGTGTCCCGGGCGAGCGTGACCGCCGCCTTCTTCAACTCATCCGAATTCCAGGCCGCGATCGCGCCGGTGGCCCGCTTGTATTTCGCCTATTTCAACCGCATCCCCGACAAGCCGGGGCTCGACTACTGGAGCTATCAGTACCGGGCGGGCACGTCCTTGAACAGCATCTCCCAGGCCTTCGCCAGCTCCGCGGAATTCGTGGGCACGTATGGCGGGCTCTCGAACGCTGCATTCGTCACGCTCGTCTACAACAACGTCCTGGGCCGGGCGCCGGACGCCCCGGGCCACGCCTATTGGACCAGCCAGCTCGACGGAGGCTTCATGACGCGCGGCCAGGTGATGGTGGGCTTCTCCGAGTCTCCGGAGTACCAGCAGTCGTCCTACAACCGCGTCTTCGTGACGATGACGTACTACGGCATGCTGCGCCGGATGCCGGATCAGGCCGGTTTCAACTACTGGGTGGGCCAGCTCAACGCCGGCAACTCCGCCTTGAACCTCATCAACGGCTTCCTCGCCGCCCCCGAGTACCGCGCAAGGTTCCTGCCCTAAGAGAAACCGGAATTTTAGCCTGGGTTGTCCTTCGTGCCGGTGCGAGTCTCGATGGCCGCGACCCGCCGGCTGAGGCCCGAAAGTTTCTCGCCCTGGCGTTCAACCAGCCCTGCCTGATAGCGGATCCACTCGCCGTAGGTCCGGTTGATTGCGCCCTGCCTCTCGCTCAACGAACGCACATGGAAGAGGACCAGGCGGTGAAAGGCACGCTTGGTCCGGAGAATCAGGCCGCCCACGAGGGGTGTCGTTGCCTGGCCCTCCCTGGGCATCGACAAAGTCAGGGCGTCGGGACGCATGCCCTGTTCGAGATCGGAGAGGGGGCGGGAGACTCCGTCGAGACTTCCTTGCGATCGGGCCGGGTCCGAAATGTCCCGGAGGGTCTCCTCGACGGTTTGGCCCCCCACGGGTGCGGCTGCGGCCGCGACCGCGGGGAACTGCGGCGCCGCGGTGGCATGGTGCGGCGCCCGGCTGATGCGCTCGACGTCGAGCTGCACTTTGCGCAGCGAGGTCGCGGTCTCCTGGAGCAGAGTGAGAAGCATCTCGTTGATCTGGAATTGCCGGGCGACGATCTCCCGCTGATCTCCGAGCCGGCCGCCCTTCCCGAAAACCGTGGCGCGCACGGTGTCCTGGTGCTGCTGCACCGCTCGGATGCTCCGGCCCAGCTCGTCCTGCGAGGGGAGGCCTTGCATCAGCTCGAACTCGATGTCGTCCCAGATCCGCTGGGCGCTCACTCTGTGTTCCATGTCATACCCTTTCGTCCTGCGGACTCGAATCCACGGATGGCCGTCCGATAGGCGCGCTCGAAGTTGCGCGCCATCTCGACGTAGCTGAACCTCGTCAAGACCTGCTGTCGCGCGGCGAGACCCATTTCCCGCACCCGCGCCGGCGATCCCGAGAGTTCGACGATGGCTTTCGCAAGCTCCGCCGGTGCGGCCGGCGCGACGAGAAGGCCGGTGACACCGTGGTCGACCACCTCGGGAATCCCGCCGGCCCGGCAGCCGATGACCGGCTTCGCGTAGTTCATCGCTTCCGGGTAGACGAGTCCGAACGACTCGTGGCGCGATGGGGCCACGAAGAGATCGCACGCCATGTACAACCGCTGTAGCTCTTCGTCGCTCACCGCGCCCAGGAAGCTCACCTGGGCGAGAAGACCCGGGTTGCGTTCCGCGAAGTGGGTGGGGTAGTCCTAGCCGGTCTCGCGCCGGAAACCATCGTGCTGGCTGTTGTCGCCGCCCGTGATCACGAACCGCACATTCGGAGCCTCCTGCAGGACCTTCGGGATTGCCTCGAACAGATCCATGATCCCCTTGCGCTTCTCCAGCCGCCCGACGAAGAGCACGGTGAACGGCCCGGCCGCGCGGGTGAGATCGTACGGTCGGGCCAGCTCGTCCGGAGCGGGGACGATCCCGTAGGGGACGATGCTGCAGCGCCCGTCGATGTCCGGGACGCCGTAGAGGTCCTTTGTCGATTGAAGCGTCGCCTTTGTGTTGGGCAGCAGGTGCTGAGCCCGCTTCAGCAGAAGGCCTTCCATTTCCCCCACGAGCGCCAGGTCTTCCGACTGGTCGCGGTGCACGGAGGCGACTTGGCGTTCGCCGGTCAGGAGCCGCACCACCACCGGAACCTCGCCGCTCGCGAGCGTCACCAGGCCCTGATATTGCCACAGGGTCGAGTCCAAGAGCTGGACTCCCTCGTTGAGGATCAGTCGCTTCACCCGCTCGTGAACCGCGTGAGAGTAGTTCAGTGTCGAATGCAGG
>JANNJB010000730.1:0-7756 GCA_031405615.1 Vicinamibacteria bacterium
CATGGACGGGTCCAGGCATGACAACACCTGGCGGTGAAGGCACGGGATGACCTTCAACCAGAGCCTCGCCCAGCTGTATCAGACGAAGCAGATCAATCTTCAGACCGCCATTCAAAGAAGTTCGCTGCCCGATGAGCTTCAAGACATGATCAACCGCGGCGTCGGTACCAACGCAGCGCCCGGCGGCCCGCCGCGGCCCGGCATGCCCCCGCGGCCCCCGGCCGCACGTTGATTCCGACCTCGAAGGACTAAAGGAGACACTGGATGCCGACCTACATAGTCAAAGGCAAATTCCGGGACGGAAAGCCCTACTCTGGAGAACGGGTCGGCGCCAATCCCGACGAGGTGACCGCCGGTCTGCGCAAGGAAGGCGTCACCATCGCCTCCATCGCGGAGAAGAAGAAGGGCGGCCCCAAGGCCACCGGGAAATCCGTCCCCTCCAAGCTGCTCTCGATCTTCGTGCGTCAGTTCTCGGTCATGATCGACGCCGGCCTTCCCCTGGTCCAGTGCCTGGAAATCCTGGGGTCGCAGCAGGAGAATCCGCACTTCGCGAAGGTCATCATCGCGACCCGCCAGGATGTTGAGAGCGGATTGAACCTCGCCGACTCTATGCGCAAGCATCCCCAGGTCTTCGACGACCTCTTCTGCAACATGATCGCGGCCGGCGAAGCGGGCGGTATTCTCGACACCATCCTCAAGCGTCTCGCGACCTACATCGAGAAGTCGGTCAAGCTCCAGGCCCAGATCAAGGGCGCCATGATGTACCCGGTCGCGGTCATCAGCATCGCCGTCCTGGTCATCGGCGTCATCTTGTGGAAGGTCATCCCGACCTTCGCCGCCATGTTCGCGGGTCTCGGGGCTGAACTGCCGCTGCCCACCAAGATCGTCATTACCGCTTCGAACCTGCTCGTCCGCCTGATGCCGTTCCTGGTGATAGGCGCGTTCCTCATCCAGTACGCGTTCCGCCAGTACTACGCGACCTACAGCGGTCGGCGCGTGATCGACGGGCTCCTGTTGAAACTGCCGATATTCGGAGACCTGTTCCGGAAGATCGCGGTGTCGAAGTTCTGCCGGACCCTGGCCACCCTCATCGCGTCGGGCGTTCCCATTCTCGACGGCATCGAGATCACCGCCCGCACCGCCGGCAACGCGATAGTTGAAGACGCGCTGATGTCGGTGCGGAAATCGGTGGAAGGCGGCCTCACCATCGCCCAGCCCCTCAAGGAAACCAAGATCTTCCCGGGCATGGTCGTTCAGATGATCAGCGTCGGGGAACAGACGGGCGCCCTCGACGCGATGCTCTCGAAGGTCGCCGACTTCTACGAGGACGAGGTCGACCAGGCGGTCGCGAACATGCTGACCCTGATGGAGCCGATCATGATTCTGTTCCTCGGCTGCTCGGTCGGCGGCATCGTCATCGCGATGTACCTCCCGCTCTTCTCCCTCATCTCTCAGCTGTCCTAAGAGGTTGGTCGGGGCGCCCAACAAAGGGGGCTCCGGCCCGCCTTCGGGAAGGCGGAACTGATGGCCGGTCTACGCGACCACCCCTCGTCGCAGGAGGCGCCCTTCTCGCTTGGCGCCCTGATCGGCTTCCGCCTGGTCATCGTCACCGTTCTGCTGTTCGTCGCCGGATACATCGAGGCGGTCCAGGAGAGGATCCTGCCCGTGCCGATCTTCCTCCTGATCTCCGCGACCTTCGCCCTCAATCTCGGCTACGCCATCCTCCTCGCGCTGGCTCCCTACAGGATTCAGGCGCTCGTCCAGATCATGGGCGACCTCATCGTGATCACCGCTTTCGTGTACCTCACCGGCACCGGACGGACCGGCTTCTCCATCCTTTATCCCTTGAGCGTCCTGTGCGGCAGCGTTCTGCTCGGGCGAGGCTTCCTGGTCGCGTCGGTGGCCAACGGCCTTTTTGCCGGCGTGCTCCTTCTTGTTCGAGCGGGAGTCATACCCGATGAGGCGGTTGGGCAGATGGCCCGAGGTGAATGGCGGAGTCTCCTCGGTGCGATCGTCGGCATGGCCTTTTCGTCCTTTCCGGTCGCCGCCCTCGGTCAATTCCTCACCAAGGCTCTCAAGCGGGCGGGTGAGAGTCTGGACGCGGCGGCGGGCGAAGTGGCCACGCTTCAGGATTTCAACCGGCTCGTGGTCGAGAACATCCACAGCGGCCTGGTCGTTACCGACAGTTCCGGCCGGGTTTCCTTCGCGAACGAGAGCGTGGCCGAGACGCTGGGTCTCCCGCGGGGCAGCCTGCAGGGGCGATCGGTCGACGAGATCTTTCACTTCCCCGAGTTGCGCCAGCGTTCTCAACCCGACGCGGAGACCACCCTCGAATTGGATCACCAGCGCGCCGACGGGGAACAACGCGTTCTCGGCCTGTGGATCTCGGAACTGTCGGGGGCGTCCGCGGGTGGTCGTCTCATCGTGATTCGCGACCTGACCGAGGTGCGACGGCTCGAGGCCGAGGCCCTGCTCAACGAGAAGCTGGCGATCGCGGGCAGCACCGCCGCTCAACTCGCGCACGAGATTCGCAATCCGCTTGGAGCCATCAGCGCCGCCACGAAACTGCTCTCAGAAGGTTCCTCGGTCGCGGAGGATCAGAAGAGCCTGCTCCGGATCATCGCCAAGGAGGCCGATCGACTGGCCGTCACCGTGACTTCCTACCTCCGCGATGTGAAGACCCAGAACACCGTGGTCTACTGCGATCTCAAGGCGGTGGTATCGGATGCGGTGCGTCTCATAGAAATTTCCCCGGAAAGAAAGCCCAATCATCGAGTCAGCTTCTCGCCCCTTCCCGAGAGTCTCCGGGTTGCCATCGCCGAGGAAGAACTGATGCAGGTTCTCTGGAACCTGGCCCGGAACGGACTCGAGGCCATGCCCCAAGGAGGGCGCCTCACCTTTACCCTGCGAAAGTCAGAAGATGTCGCCGAGATCGAGGTCGCGGATGAGGGCCAGGGCATGGACCGCCGGCAACTGGCTCAACTCTTCGAGCCCCTCCGGACGAGCAAGGCCATGGGAACCGGGCTGGGCCTCGCCATCGCCCACCGACTGGTGCGGGCCCGCGGCGGCGACCTGCTGATCTCCTCCGAGCCCGGCCGCGGCACCCGAGTCCGGGTTCGCCTGCTGGTCGAGGCTGCATCCGCGCTCGCGAGTGAGAAGACCGGAGCGGTGGCATGAGTGAAGCGCCGCCGCCCGGGTCGGAAGGCCGCGTCCTGGTCATCGACGACGAGCCCTCGTTGCGCGATGTTCTAAAGCTCGGCCTTTCCCGCGCCGGTTTCGAAGTCGGGACGGCCGCGACCCACGCCGAGGGCATCGCCCAGCTCGCCGAACCCTGGGATCTGGTGCTCACGGATCTGCAGCTGCCCGATGGCGACGGCCTTTCGATCCTGCGCTACGCGAAGGAGGTTTCTCCCGAAACCGCGGTGGTGGTTCTCACCGCCCACGGCTCGGCCGATACCGCGGTCGCGGCCATGAAGCTCGGCGCTCACGACTACCTCACCAAGCCCTTCGATCTCGACGAGCTTCGTATCCGCGTCCGCCAGGCCATCGAAGGGGAGAAACTTCGCCGGGAGAACCGCGAGCTTCGCGCCCAGGTCGGCGCGCGCGCGGGAATCCAGGGGCTCGTGGGGAAGTCCGCGGCCATGCGTTTTGTGGTGGCGCGCCTTCGCGCGGTCGCGGGTTCCTCCTCGACCGTCCTCATCGTCGGGGAAAGCGGCACGGGCAAGGAACTCGTGGCCCGGGCGATCCACGATCTCTCGCCCCGCAAGAACCGGCCTTTTGTCCCGATCAACTGCGGGGCCATCGCCGAGTCGCTTCTCGAGAGCGAAATGTTCGGCCATGTGAAAGGAGCCTTCACCGACGCCCGTCAGGCGAGGGCTGGGGTGATTGAGCAGGCGAATCAGGGCACCTTGCTCCTGGATGAGATTGGCGAGATGCCGCTCAGCATGCAGGTCAAACTCCTTCGGGTGATCCAGGAGCGGCGCGTGCGCCGCGTTGGGGGCGCCGACGAGACTCCCGTCGATGTGCGGATCATCGCCGCCACCCATCGGGACCTCATGCAGATGGTGCGCGAGGGGACGTTCCGCGAGGACCTCTACTATCGGATCGACGTGATTCAGGTCCCCATTCCTCCCTTGCGCGAGCGGCGCGAGGACATCCCTTTGCTGGTGGCCGAGTTCACGACGCGCCTGTTCCGTCGGGGCGGCGTGCCGAAGAGGGCCTTTTCACCCGCGGCGATGTCCGCGTTCGTGCGACACTCCTGGCCTGGCAACGTGCGCGAACTGGAGAACGTCGTTGAGCGATCGCTCACCCTGGCCTCGGGCGAGAGCGTGGGAGCGGAGGATCTCTCACTTGCCTCAAGCCTTCGAGACGACTCCGTTCCCGACCCTCACGCGGGTTTCTCCCTGCCGGACTACATAAAGGAAACCACCAGGAGGACCGAGACGCATCTGGTCCGACGCGCGATGGAGATTGCCGAGGGTCGTCGAGCCGAAGCGGCGAAGCTCCTTGGCCTTACGGAACGTTCTCTCAAGTACCTCCTCTCAAAGACATCCGACTAGGGCGGACAATTTTTTGTCCGGCCGGGACAAACAATTGTCCGGGTCATTGAGAGATTGGCATTTAGAATCAATGACTTATAAGCGAATCCCAATGGCACGGATCCTGCTTAAATAGCCTCCGAACGGCCGGATCTCCTGGCCAAGACCAACCCCATCCTCGAAAGAACACAAATGAAAAAGAATCAAAAAGGCTTCACGCTCATCGAGCTCCTGATCGTCGTTGCGATTATCGGCATCATCGCCGCCATCGCGATTCCCTCGCTCCTTCGCGCCCGCGTCTCCGCCAACGAGGCTGGAACGATCGGCGACATCCGCTCGGTCATCTCGGCTCAGGCCGCCTTCCAGTCGGCTGCCAGCGGCTGGTATGCGCCCATCGCTTGCCTGGGCGTTCCTGCCGCGGTTGGCGCCTGCATTATTGGCTATCCCGCTAACGCGCCTAGCTTCGCCGACCCGACCATCGTGGCCACGACCCCCAAGAGCGGTTACAACCGCACCTTCAGCGGCGGCAATGCCCCTGTTCCGGCGCCGCCCGCGTCGGTCCTCGTTGGCGTTCTTGATGGGTTCTGCTACGGCGCGTCCCCCAGCACCCTTGGTCAGACCGGCGTGCGCGGTTTCGGTGGCGACGCTTCCGGCCGCGTTTGCCAGAACATCACGGGCATCAATGAGTGCGTCGCTTCGGTCAACGCTGCGATGGTTCCGACCTGCCAGGTCCTTTCGTAGTTTTCGCACACCCAAGCGTTCGTTTCCTTTGACGGCCCCCGGCGCTGGAATGCAGCTCCGGGGGCCCTTTGTTGGTTGTGATCTCGATGTAGGCTCGACCGCTCTTTCATGACTTCGCAAGTTCTAGCGCTCGTCGGTCTGGCGAAGGTGCTGCGGACCCCCTTCAGCCGGAAGCCCGGCTTTCGTGTCGGGCCCCTCGATCTGTCGATCGGCGAGGCCGAAATCGTCGGCCTGATCGGAGCCAATGGCGCCGGCAAGACGAGCGCCATCAAGATGATCCTCGGCCTGCTCGTGCCCGACGCCGGGAACGTTGAGATCGCGGGCCTCTCGACGTCAGCGCCCGCCTGGAGAAGCAAGGTCGGTTACCTTCCTGAGCAGCCTGCGTTCTACGAGTACCTCTCAGGCCTCGAGTTCATGATCTTCATGGGCGACCTGCTCGGTCTCGATTCTTCGACCATGGGCGCCCGCGTGGACACGCTGTTGACCCGGGTCGGTCTGTTCGAAAGTCGACGACGGCCGATACGTACGTACTCCAAGGGCATGCTTCAAAGACTCGGCCTGGCCCAGGCCCTCATCAACGAACCGAAGCTGCTCATCCTGGACGAACCGATGTCCGGCCTCGATCCGCTGGGCCGGCGCTTCGTCCGCGATCTCATGCTCGAGTTGAAAGCGGAGGGCCGCTCGATCCTCTTCTCCACCCACATCATCTCCGACGCCGAATTCGTATGCGACCGGGTTGCGCTCATGCGCGCCGGGCAGCTTGCGGCGTTCGGCACCTTCGACGATCTGCTGGGGCTGCCCACGGAGTTCGAGGTGACGAGCGTCAATCCGCGCTCCGCCGCGGGAGGGGAACGAGGAAGGGTCAACGTTCGAATCAGTCAGCCGGACCTCGCCGCCGCCATCACCCGGATCGTCGGGGAGGGTTCACATCTGGTGGGGGTTGCACCGGTGCGCAAGGCGGTTGAAGATCTCCTCGCCCCCCCCGCCGCCACCGAGGAGGGACGGTGAACCTTCGTCTCCGCCGCCTCCGTGCCGTCGCCTACAACACCTATCTTGAGTCGGTTCGGCAGAAACTGTTCCTTGGTCTGGTTCTGTTCGCCTTCCTGCTCATGGCCGCGAGCCTGGTCCTCAACGACATCTCCGTGAGGCAGGACCTCAAAATCCTTCAGGACATTGGTCTCGCCGCCACGGAGTTCTTTGGCACGCTGGTGGCGCTGTTCCTCGGGGCTGACCTTGTCGGCCGGGACATCGAGCGACGCACCCTCCATCTCCTGATCGTCAAACCGCTGACCCGTGCGGAGTTCATCGTGGGCCGCTATCTCGGCCTGTGCCTGTGCCTCACCATCCTGACCAGCGTAACCCTCATGGCCATGGGCATCGCCATGGCGCTCCTGACCGCTCACGGTGCGTTCTCCCGTGGTCTGGCCACGGCCCTCTTCTCCATCTTTCTTCAGCTGTGCCTGACCGGAGCGATCGCAACCTTCCTCTCCACCGCCGCGTCCCGTCCTTTGGCTCTTCTGGGCGCCACCATCATCTGCGTGCTGGGGCGCTTGACGGATATCCTCAAGAACGCTTCATTGATCCTTGAGGGCTTCCCTGACTGGCTCGGAAAGGGTCTGTATGCGACCCTACCCAACCTGTTGAGTTTCGACCTCAAAACGCGGGCCATCTATGGGGACCTCATTCCGGGCAGCCTTCTCCTCTATCTCGTTCTCTATGCTCTTGCCTACATCACAGCCCTTCTCGCGCTGGGCGCCCTGGCTTTGGACCGGCGGGACCTCAAATGAAGTGGCCGGCCGTCATTCTCGTTCTCGCCGCGATCCTGGTGCCCCCGATCCAGGGCCGTATCGATACGGCGCTCGAGGCGATGGGGCCCGAGCCCGACGTCTCCAGCGTGTGGACAGGTCCCGTGGTGCGCGCCTTCAGCCTCGGCTTCCCCGATATCCTGGCCGACATCTACTGGCTGCGAGCGGTTCAGTACTACGGTCGCCAGAAGCTCGCGAACGCCCCCACGGCGTACGCCGACCTGGCCCCCCTTCTCGAGACCGCGGCTGAGCTCGATCCGCGGTTCGAGATCGTCTATCGGTACGGAGCGGTGTTTCTTTCCGAGGACTCCCCGGTCGGCGCTGGCCAGCCCGACAAGGGTGTCGCGTTTCTCAAGCAGGGCGCCGACCGGAATCCTCTGAACTGGAGGCTGAGACAGGATCAGGGGCTCTTTAGGTTCGTCTACCTCGACGATGCGCTCGGTGGAGCCGCGGTCTTGAACCAGGCTTCGGAGATTCCCGGTTCGGCGCCCTGGCTCAAGCCTCTTGCCGCGAAAGTCCTGGCCGATGGCGGAAGCCTCGAAGCGTCGCTTCAAATGTGGACCATCATCCGGGAAACTTCGGAGCCCGGTGTGTTGCGGTTTAACGCGGAGACTCAGCTCAAACTGGTCCAAAACCGGTTGCTCATCCGCGACCTGGAGGCGAAGATCGCCG
>JANNJB010000731.1:0-1575 GCA_031405615.1 Vicinamibacteria bacterium
CGGCTCGCGGATCCCGCGAAGGCGACGAGGGCGAGGGTCGCCGCGAAGGACATCTGGGCGCCCGGGTCGAGCGCATCGAGCGGACGGAGCGCGAGAACCGAGAGGGCGGCCGCGGCGAGAAAGTTGGCGCCTCCCCGATGCAGGTCCACGCGCACCGCGACCGCGAAAGCCATCGCCATCACCGTCGCCCGCACGATGGAATCCTCCGCGCCCGCGAGCAGACAATAGGCGAGCAGCACCCCGCATTCGAGAAGGCAACCGAGCCAGGAAATCCGGAGGGCGAGGGGCATCGCTCTTCTCAATCCGATGATCAGGGCCGCCACCTGTGAACCGGACACGACCAGCAGGTGCAGAAGGCCCGCGGAGCGGAAGTCGTCGCGTGTCGCCGCATCGAGCGCGCCTTCATCGCCTAGAACCATGGACGCCGTAACCGCGCGGTTCAGAGGGTCGCTCACGTGCCTCCACGCGAACTTCAGGCGGTCCCGGGCCCGTTCGAGCGCGCTGCGCTTCGTCGCTGCGCCCTCCACGGCCTGGAGCAACCGTTCGTTCTTGCAGGCGCCGAAGGCGTGCACGCCCTCCCGCGCCGCCCAGGCCGCCTGATCGAATCCCCCTGGCGTGCGCACCGGCTCGGGGCGACGAAGGTCGACCCAGACCCGGATGGCGCGTCCCCGCTTCAGCGATCGTGCGCTTTGGAACGGGTCCGCGGCCTGGCTCCTCACGAAGACGCGGATGCGACCAAGGTACGGTTGCTCGACGCCCTCAACGGTGATGCGATCGCTCAAGACGTCGAAACGCATCTCGGCATCGACGATCCGCGGATCGGTGGCGAGACGACCCTCGAGAACGACGGGTCCCGTCACATGGGCGATGGGCTCGGGAAGGGCGTGAGCTGCGTACGCGATCGAGGCGGCGGTGGCGAGAGCGTTTCCCGCGGCCGAAGCCGCGACGATCAGTGCAGTGAGGGGAACCCGGGCCGGACGGAGGATCGCGAGAGTCGCGAGCAGTGCGGCCAGGCCGAGGGCCACGACCAGTGCCGTGTCGATGCGCGGTGAAGGGACGAGCGTCCCCGCGACGAGGCCCAGGACCAGGAAGAAGAGGGGTTGAGGATGAAACGGCATCGCGCAGGATGCTCGTTCGGCGCCCCGCCGGCGCGCTCCTCACGGTGTGACGCATCGACCAGCGTCACAACCCCGGTCGATTTTCGCTCCCGACGGCATCTGCGCGCCGCCGTCAGTTCTATGATCGACCGCGAGGCCCCCATTGTTCCCTGACGCCGCCGAGCCGGTTCCGCCCATGCAGGTCACGGCCTCCGAGGAGTCTGTCTTCGAGAGGGCGCGCGATGCGATGGTGGCCTCGCAGATCGTGGTGCGAGGCGTGCGGGACGCGAAGACGCTGGCCGCGATGCGTTCGGTGCCGCGGCATCTGTTCGTTCCACCGGAGTTGACGAAGAGCGCGTACGACGATCGTCCGTTGCCCATCGGCCATGGCCAGACCATTTCGCAGCCGTACATCGTGGCCTTCATGACCGAGGCCCTGGGTCTCAAGGGCGGTGAGACCGTGCTGGAGGTCGGAGCG
>JANNJB010000732.1:0-2745 GCA_031405615.1 Vicinamibacteria bacterium
CGGGTTGGTCAGAACGTATTGCGAGGACGTGAACGAGCGCAGGCTCTCTTCGACGATGGGGAGGATCTGATCGTCCGAGGCGCCCACGATGTCGCCCGAAGGATCGGGGATGTTACGGGTTCGCGCGATCTCCGATCCCTGGGGGTTCAGAGCAGTCTCAATGAGGTCGCGGTCGCGCCGAGCCCAGGCCGTCGCGTGGATGCCGAGCGCGCGCCACTTCGACTTGAAACCGATGATGACGCGACGCATGGTGGGGAGAGCGAGGTCAGGATCGACGCCAACCGGGCCGCGACGGGCCACCTCGATGCCGAGTTCAGAAGCCGAGGCGCGACCGTCGCGGTTGTTGTCGCGCCAGATCCGGGCGACCGCGGTCGGCGCATTCCGTGTCGCGGCTTCATAGCTCGCGAGGGGCGTGGGCGGCGTTCCGATCGAAGCCTCGGCGTAAAGCTCGGTGGTCTCGCTCTTCTTCCAGTCGAAGCGGAGTTCGGGGAGGATCTTTGTCGAGCCGAGGATCTGTTCGCCATCGCGATCACCGACGGTCAATCGCTGGAGTTCGAGATTCGCGGTCAGGCGAGTGCGCTCCGACATCTCGCGGCCGAGGCTCAGAAGGAGACTGGCCCGAGTCTCGGCGAGACGCGCGGGGGGGGTTCCCGCGAAGGTCCACTCGCGCGCGGAGATGCCGTTCAGGCGCTCGAGGGCGAGGAAGCTCGACTGCGTGGGTGTTCGCTCGCCGGTCGCACGGCTCAGGCGGACCACCGCGGTGGCGGTCAGGCCCGGACCGATTTCGCCCCGGGAACGGCCGCCCTCGACCTCGAACTTGCCCGCGGTCGAATCGTAGGGAACCTGCATCGCCGGAGTGCCGTCGACAAGTCGTTCGAAGGGCAGTGCCACTCCAAACGTCGGGTCCTCCGTTGAGCCCCGACGATAAGACGCACGCGCGAACGTGGAATCGGCTGAACCCGCCGATGTCCGGTTCCAGGCGACCCCCGCGATCAATCCCGTGGCCCGCGTCTCCGCCGTGGTGAAACCAAACGGAGCGCGCCGCCCTTGATACATCGCGAGACCCTGGTAGCGATCGTCGCCCCGCGTGTGGTTCAGCCGTCCCTCGAAACCCAGCCGCGCGGTCGCGCGCTCCAGGTCGGAGTCGCGTTCCGAACGGGAAACATCCACGCCGGACAGAGCGCCGCTCCAGTTCGTGACACCGTCGGGTGACGACCCCGAAACCGCGAGCAGCCCGTCGAACAGATGATTTCCGCGAGCCAGCGACGGTATCGGGTCCGCGGTCGTCCCGGTGGAATCGAACAAACCCAGATTCCCCTGAACGAGAAACTTCGTTCCTGCAGCAGCGGACGGCGCCGTGTGGTTATGAGCGAGAACCGTTCCTCGCGAATCGGTGCGCACTTCGATCTCGCCCAGGTCCACCGAACCCCACACGAGCGCGCGACCGCCGAAGAAGGGGTCGGTCACATCGAAACCGTCGACCTCGATCCGCGAGTGCGTCCACGCCCCTCCCCGGAAAGCGAAACGCGATGGCTCGGCCGGGAAGAGTCCGACGCCCTCTTCCCTTTCGAGCACCAGACCCGAGGGCAACTGGACCACGCGCGCGGTCAGCGAGCCCGCGGTGGGCAGAGCCCTCACCGCATCCGGATTGAAGCGAGGTGCCGGCGTCGGCGATGGCTCGGGCCGCGGGGCCACGTCCTGTGCTGCGGCCAGGTTCGCGGCGAGCAGAACGAAGGCGGCCATGAGCGGCCTCGAGTTCGGCGTGGTTTCTCTTCTCAAGATCAAAGGCTCCCTCGATTCACGACCCACGGCATCTGAGCAGGATCGGCGCCGTTCAGGCGATCGATCACGGACTGTACCGCGCGACCCGCCATGCCCACGTTCGGGTCGGGTGAGAGGCGGGTTTGATATGTGCCGGAGCCGAGATGATTGAAGAGGCGCAGTTTCAGGAAGAGTCTCTCGTCCCGCAGCGGCGACTCCATGGGCAGGGGCTCCTTGGCGAAGACATCGAGGGCGGCGCCCGCGATGACGCCTTCGAGCAGGACGCGCGCGAGGGCATCTTCGTCCACCACCGGACCACGGGTGGTGTTGATGAGATACGCGGTTCGTTTCATCTGACGCAGGCGCGCTTCGTTCATGAAATGGACGGTGGCGTCGGGGCCGGTTTTAGTGAGGGGCACGTGAAGGGCCACGAAGTCCGCACCGGCCAAAGCTTCGTCCAGACCGACGTAGCGAATCGTGCGCCGTCGCCCGAAACCGAGTTCGGCGCGAAGGTCCATGACCCGCTGAACGTCCGAGGCGAACTTGGGGTCGCGCGTTCGCGAATAACACAAGACGTCCATGTCGAATCCGGCGCACTTGTGGATGAAGGCCTTGCCGATTCGGCCGACGCCCATCACCGTCACGGTCTTCCCCGCCACGTTGTCGCCGAGCCAGGGATGATGCGGATGCCACACGCCCCAGCGGCCGCTGCGCACCAGTTCCTCGGACGGATAGAGCTTGCGTGCGACATCGCCCATCATGAAGAAGGCGAATTCGGCGGTGGCGTCGGAAAGGACATCGGGAGTGTTCGCAACCGGAATCCCATGACGGGTCGCGGCGGGAACGTCGATGTTGTCGTAGCCAACCGCCACCTGGGCCACGATCCGCAGGCCCGCGGCCGCGCCCTTCGCCAGCAGAGGGTCATCGATCCGGTCGCGGATCGTGGTCACCAGAGCCTCGACACCGGCGTCGACCTTCGCGGTG
>JANNJB010000733.1:0-2766 GCA_031405615.1 Vicinamibacteria bacterium
CTCCGCCCGCCTGGCCCCAGTCGTAGTTTTCGTTAGGGGCGTGGTAGCCGTGGTGGGGGAGCGAGAGTCCCATGAAGACGATCGGGCACTTCAGGATCTGCTCCATGGAGAGAACCGCGCCGATGGTTCCCCCCTCCCGGACGAAGACGGGGGACTTCCCGAACGCGAACTTGATGGAGCGCGCGGCGGCCTCGACCCAGGGGCCGGTGGTGATCCCTTTGTAGGGAGCGGCCGACGAGCCGGCCACCACCTTGATGTCGGGGTTCTTCTTCTTCACGAACGCCTTCACGAGTTTGACCACCTTTTCGCCGGTCATGTTCGGAACCAGGCGAACGGAGACCTTCAGCTCCGCTCGAGGCGGCACGATGGTCTTGACCCCGGGGCCGGTGTAGCCACCCACAAGGCCGTGCACCTCGAAGGTCGGCAGCGCCCAGAGCCGCTTCATCACTTCGAGCGGGTCCTTCGTCCGGATCGACTTGAAACCGTGGTCTTTCATGAAGCTCTTGACGCTGAACCCCGAGGCCTTGAAGTCGGCCACCTGCTTCTTCGTCAGCTTCTCGACGTCGTCGTAGAAACCGGGGATCCGCACCCGGCCGGTCCGCGCGTCGAACATCTCGGCTGATATCTGGGCGAGTTCGGCCACGGGGTTTCTGGCCGCGCCTCCCGTGGTCCCCGAGTGCTGGTCGGTCTCGGCGGTCTCGAGGTGGAACGTGAAGCGCTGCAGGCCGCGCAGGCCCGCGGAGAGTGACGGTCGCCCCCGCGAGACCCATACGGTGTCCGAGACAACCACAGCGTCGGTGGCCGCGGCTGCGCCGATGGCCCGGAGCGTCTCGGCGAAGTGGGGCGAGCCCACCTCCTCCTCCGTCTCCCACAGAAACTTCACGTTGACCGGGACCCCGGCATCGATCGCGGCCCGGGCCCCGAGGAGTGCGGTGAGGGCTGGTCCCTTGTCGTCCGTGGCGCCGCGACCGAAGTACGTGTCGCCCTGTTTCGTGAACTTGAACGGTTCGGTTCGCCAGGGCTCAGTTTCCTTCGAGGCCGGCTGGACGTCGAGGTGGTTGTAGACGGTCACGGTGGGCCGCCCCTTTCCCGACTCGAACGAACCGAGGACGATGGGATTCCCGCCAGGAACGCGGTGGATCTCGGCCCGCCCCCCAAAGGCCCGGATCGTGGCCGCGCCGAGTTCGGCGCACTTCTCGACGTCCGCTTTGCGGTCGGGATCGGCCGAGATGCTTGGAACCTCGACGAAGTCCCGCAGCAGTTCCTCGAACCGGTTGCGCTCCTTCGCGGCGAATCGTTCCAGTTCGGGTCGGGTGAATACCATGGCGTCCTCAGTTCGAACGGATTTTACGCGCCGTCGATGGTCGGACCGCTCGATGTCCCTATCCTGCCGGGAGATACTCACGTCACCCCGGCGAAAGCCGGGGCCTAGCGCGAAGTCGGCAGGCGCCCGCGACGATATCGACCGCGTTGCCCAACGAGCGCGTTCACAAGATGCTGGAGAAGAAGAACGAATCGGTGGGGCGAGCGAAGGCGAAGCGACCTCGTCGCGCGGCGTAGGGAAGTCAGCTCAAGGAATTGCGACTTCGATCATGCGAGCGCCTTCCTCCAACTCAAGGGCGCGGGGCTCGAACCAAAGTGCCAGAGCCTCCCTGGCGTTTGCCACCGCCTCCTGCTCCGTGTCCCCGGCGCTTGCACAGCCGGGGATCTCCGGAAACACCGCCGACCAGCGGCCGGCTTCGGCGTCGTGCTGAACTACGATTCTGAGTTTCATACCCGGCCGCTCCCTTCGACGCATTCTTTGGCAGCCGTTATCGTACGCCCGCGGGCCGCTACAAATCCGAAGGCATCACGTGAAGACCCGGCGGGTCCGCTGGAATTTGTGTCATCACTGATGACACTTTCCTTTCAGCGCTGTGTGCCGCGCTGAACCATTTCATTCGAAAGGGGTTAGTTCGTACGCCCCGGACTGGGAGATCCGCCACCGGGAGGCCTGGATGCAATTGTGCAGCAGACTGCTGCACAATTAGGGGAGCCGTGGGGGTTCCGGCCTAGAATCGAGACCTGATGACGCAAGCGGCGACCGACCGGATTACACATGACGCAGGTGTCATGGGAGGCCGTCCGTGCATTCGCGGGCTGCGCGTCACCGTCGGCGCGATCGTCGGCCTGCTAGCGACCGGAAAGACCCACGACGAGGTTCTCGCCGCCTACCCCTACATCGAGCGCGAAGACATCCAGGCCGCTCTGGCGTTTGCAGCCTGGCGATCGGAAGAGGTCGACCTACCCCTCAAGGCGTGTTTCCAAAATGGAAATAGTTCGCGGTGGGCGCTGTGAAATGCCCCGGATCGAGAGGAACAAGGCTTGAAGGCGCCCACCATCTATCTGATCGCCGGCCCGAACGGCGTGGGGAAGACCACCTTCGCACGCGAGTTCCTGCCGAAAGAGGTGAACTGTCTCCGGTTCATGAACGCCGACGAGGTGGCTCGCGGGCTCTCTCCCTTTGCTCCTGAGGCCGCGGCCATTCGAGCTGGTCGCATTCTGATCGGCGAAGTCCGGGCGGCGCTCACGTCTCGTGAGTCGTTTGGCTGGGAGTCGACGCTGTCTGGCCGCGGTCACGTTCGGCTGCTGCGGCAGGCCCTCGCAGGCGGCTACGAGATTGAACTTCACTATCTCAGTGTTCCTTCGCCGGCTATCTGCATCGAGCGTGTGGCTCGAAGGGTTCGGGAGGGAGGGCACAACGTGCCGGTGGCGGACATCAAGAGG
>JANNJB010000734.1:0-2596 GCA_031405615.1 Vicinamibacteria bacterium
GCGCCTGATCCAGATCGGCGGGCAGGCCTTCAGTCTCAATACCGTGCAGGACATCACCCTGCGCAAACGCGCGGAGATGAGCCTCTCCGAACTCAACGCCGAACTCGAGACCAAGGTCAAAGAGCGAACCGCTGAACTCGAGCAGGCGCGGCACGCGGCCGAACAGGCGAGCCTGGCGAAGTCGCAGTTCCTCGCGAACATGAGCCACGAGATCCGCACGCCGCTCAACGGCGTTCTCGGGATGATCGACGTTTTGCGGCAGACGAGCCTCAAGAACCAGCAGGCCCAGATGGCCGATCTCGCCCACGAATCGGCCACGTCGCTTCTCTCGATCATCGAGGACATCCTGGACATCTCGAAGATCGAGGCGGGGATGGTCGAGGTGGAGCGCGAGCCCCTGTCCCTTTCGGGCGGGGTAGAGAAGGTGTGCGAACTCCTCGACCAGGCCGCGTCGAAGAAAGGTGTGGAACTCACGTATTTCACCGACCCGCGCCTGCCCGCGCGCGTGCTCGGCGACGCCATCCGCCTCCGCCAGGTGCTGCACAACATCGTGGGCAACGCGATCAAGTTCTCGAGCGCCCAGGCGCAGCCCCGGCGCGTCCGGGTGCGCGCCCTGCTCGCGGGCCAGGAACACGGCCACGCGATCGTGGAGTTCCAGGTCACGGACAACGGCATCGGCATCGAACCCGAGGCGCTCTCGAGGTTGTTCACCTCCTTCACGCAGGCCGATGCCTCGATCACCCGGAGGTTTGGCGGAACGGGTCTCGGGCTCGCCATCTCGCGCAACCTTTCGCAACTGATGGGCGGCGAGATTCATGTTGAGAGCGAACCCCTAGAGGGTTCGACCTTCACGGTGCGGCTGCCCTTCGAGGCGCTCACGCCGCCCGAGGAGCCCCCCGCCCAGCCCTCGATCGCCGGGTTGTCCTGCCTGGTGGTAGGCGGGACATCGGGTGTGTCATGGGACCTGACCTCGTATCTCGTCGCGGGCGGCGCCCGGATCGATCGCGCGGCTGACCTTCGGGCGGCGCGGGTTTTCGCGGCCCAGTGTCCCAAGGGGCCGTGGGTGTGGATCTTCGACGCCGCGGATGCGCCGATTTCTCCGGACGAAGCGATCGAGGCCGCGTCGCCGCGAGGAGATGAGGAGACGGCCTTCGTGATCCTCGGCCGGGGACGGCGGCGAAGTCCGCGCAAGACCCGTCCGGGCGTGGTGCAGCTCGACGGGAACGTCCTGAGCCGCCGCGTCTTCGGTGAGGCGGTGGCACTCGCGGCCGGGCGAGGCGCCGACGAGACGGCGGCCGGGAACGGTGCTGCGCAGACCCGGCCGACGGAACGGGGGCCGAAGATCCGCCACGACCACTTGATCCTCGTGGCCGAGGACAACAAGGTCAACCAGGTGGTCATCGTGCAGCAACTTCGCGCGCTGGGTTACCCCGCCGATGTTGTTCCGGACGGCCGCGAAGCGTTCAAGCGGTGGGAGAGCGGTGACTACGCCATGCTCGTCACCGACCTTCAGATGCCGGAGATGGACGGTTACGAACTGAGTGCGGCGATCCGCGCGGTGGAGAAGCACAAGGGGCGTTCTCCGATTCCGATCGTCGCTTTGAGCGCCAACGTCCTCAAAGACGAAGCGGCTCGGTGTCAGGCCGCGGGGATGGACGACTATCTGGCGAAGCCGGCCGGCCTTCCCGAGATCCGGGCCATGCTCGAGAAATGGCTTCCCGCCGATCCCGACCAGGAGATTGAATCGGCGCTCTGAGGCCTCAGGATCGTGCCCGGAGCGGGGTCTAGAATCCTGAGCCATGACACGAATCCTCCTCCGCTTCATGGGTGTCGTCGCGCTCGCCGCGGTCGTGATCGCTGCGCAGAGCGCGGCGCGGGCTGCGTCGAGCGAAGTCTCGATGGTCGAAGTGACGGGAGACGGGGCGAAGTACTGGTCCCGCTGGCGCGGACCGTCCGGACAAGGCCTCGCGGTCGCCGGGAAATACCGGGGAACCTGGTCCGCGATCGACGGCGTCAAGTGGAAGACCGCGCTCCCGGGCAGCGGCAACTCTTCGCCGATCCTCTGGAAGGACCGCATCTTCCTGACCACGTCGGAGAACGACGGAGCGAAGTTGTCCCTGCTCGCATTCGACCGCGCGAACGGAAAGATGTTGTGGCAGACCGTGGTTCCTCAGGATGCGACCGAGAAGGTTCATCAGAAGAACGGCTACGCCTCGGCCACCCCGGTCACCGACGGCAGACTCGTCTACGCGTCGTTCGGCCGTCACGGCCTTGTGGCTTTCGACTTCGACGGGAAGATCGTCTGGCACCGCAAGTTCTCCCAGATCGACAACTATCACGGTCCCGCGGGTTCGCCCGTGCTCTACAAGGACCGCGTCTTCCTGTATCAGGACCAGAAGCTGGTGGCCGAACAGACCGCGTTTGTGGCCGCGTTCGACAAGGCGACGGGGAAGACGCTCTGGAGCACGCCGCGCACGGAGAGCGTCGGGTGGGGCACGCCGGTCGTGATCAGCGCGGGAGCGCGAGACGAACTGATCGTGCATGGTCAGCGTCGGGTTGCCGCCTACGATGTGCAGACGGGCGCCGAACTCTGGAC
>JANNJB010000735.1:0-2065 GCA_031405615.1 Vicinamibacteria bacterium
GAAGTTGATGGCCTTGATCTTGGTCTTCGGCCCGTCGTCGATGGTGAACGTCACCTGCTCGCCGCTGCCCCCGATGGTCCGGGCTTCGTGTTTGACCGTGCCGAACAGGCGCCCCTTCTCCTTCAGCATGTCGCGGATCACGTCCTCGGCACGGCGCGCCTTGCTCGGGTCGTAGAAGGTATCGAGCTTGAGAGTGGCCTCCTTCTCCTTCAGCTTGTCTTCGATCGATGTCTTGGTGAGGGCCTTGCTGCCGCGGAAGTCGACGATCTGGACCCGCTTGCGCTCACTCACCGTGAAGAGGAGCACCTTGTTGCCGGCGGGTGTGTCGTTCTCCTCGACGCTCATGTTCTCTAGAAAGCCCGCGTCCCACAGCCGGCGGAAATCGGCCTTGATCACTTCTTCGTCGTAGATGCTGCCGGCCTTGGTCGAAACGTAGTAGAGGATGGTGTCCTTGGGAAGGTACTGGTTCCCCCGGACATCCACGCGCTCGACGATCACCACCCGCGGGGCGGGCTTCTCGGCCGGAACTTCCTGGGAGGTCGCCGGTCGCGGCGCCGCGGCGAGCAGGGTGAGGGCGAGGCAGAGTGCGGGACGGAAAAGTTTCATGCGGACAGTCGGCCTCGGTTTTCGTTTTGCCAGTACCACAAAGCGCCCTCGTGAACGCCCACTTCGATGGGGGCGTCGGGGGTCAGAACACCCCGCAGAAACGCTTCAGACAAGGAGTCTTCGATATGCCGCTCGATGGCGCGCCGCAGCGGGCGCGCTCCGTACGAGCGATCCTTGAGGGTTTTCCGAAGAAGCCATTCGATCCCATCATCGCGGATGGAGATGGAAAGTCCCTTGGACCGCAGGTTGAGGGAGAGGTGGCCCACCAGGTTCCGGGTGATCCGGCCGAGGTCGGCGTCTGAAAGCGCATCGAAGAGAATGATCTCATCAATCCGGTTGATGAACTCGGGATTGAAGGTGTGCTTCACCTCGGCCATGACGGCATCGGTGGTCGCGAGGTCCGTCTGGTTCGCGTCCTGGGCGAAGCCCATGCGGCCCCGCTTCTCGATGGCGCGCGCGCCGAGGTTCGACGTCATGATCACGATGGCGTTCTTGAAGTCGACGAGGTTGCCGAACGAGTCGGTGAGCCGGCCATCCTCGAAGACCTGGAGCAGGACGTTGAAGATGTCGTGATGGGCCTTCTCGATCTCGTCGAGCAGAACCACGCAGTAGGGATTGCGGCGTACCCGCTCGGTGAGCTGGCCGCCATCCTCGTAGCCCACGTAACCCGGGGGCGAGCCGATGAGCCGCGAAACCGAGTGTTTCTCCATGTACTCCGACATGTCGACTCGGATCAGGTGGCGCTCGCTGCCGAACAGCAACTCGGCGAGGCCGCGCGCCACCTCGGTCTTCCCGACGCCGGTCGGGCCGAGGAAGAGGAACGAGCCCACCGGCCGCTTCGCGTCGCGAAGGCCGGCCCGGGTGCGGCGGATGGCCCGGGCCAGGGCGGAAATCGCGCGATCCTGCGACACCACGCGCTTGTGGATCTCCTCTTCGATGCGGAGCAGGCGATTCGATTCGTCCTCCCGGATCGACATGACGGGGATGCCGGTCGCGCGCGCCACCACCGCGTCAATGTCGTCGCGGAACACGAAGACGGTTCCCTGCTCGGTCGCGACCAGGGCCGGAGCCTCGATGGATTCGACCTCGGGCACCGCGTCTTCGGAGCGCTTCAGGAAACGCAGCTTCACCCGGCTTCCCGCCTCGTCGAGAACGTCGATCGCCTTGTCCGGCAGGCAGCGATCGGGCATATAGCGCGAAGACAGGGAGACCGCGGCTTCAAGCGCCTCGTCCTTGAATACCACGCCGTGAAACCGCTCGTAGCGCGACTTCAAGCCGCGGAGGATCTCCACCGACTCTTCTTCGGTCGGCGGCTTGAGCGTCACCATTTGGAAGCGGCGGGACAGCGCCCGGTCCTTCTCGATGTGTTTTCGGTACTCGACCGGGGTCGTCGCGCCGATGCACTGGAGTTCACCACGCGAGAGCGCCGGCTTCAGGATGTTGGCGGCATCGAGGCTTC
>JANNJB010000736.1:0-3174 GCA_031405615.1 Vicinamibacteria bacterium
CCTCACCGGTGTCGAGGTGCCGCGCGCGATCCTCCTCGTCGACGGTCTGACCAAACGCTCGATGCTCTTTCTTCCCCCGCGCAACGAGCGTCTCGAGCGCTCGGAGGGTCCGGTGCTCGTGCCCGGTCCCGAGGCCGTGCAGCTGACGGGCGTGGATACAGTGGAAGCGCGCGACGCGTTCGAGGCAGCGCTCGTCAGTGCCTGCAGCACGAAGCGCACGGCCTTCATGCCGTTCCGGCCGGAGGTTCTAGGCGGAGCATCCGTGAGCGACCCTCGGGGGAAATGGACCGCCTCGGCAAAGGACCCGTGGGATGGCGGCCGGCCGCGCGAGACACTGTTCATCGAGAAAGTGCAGGCCAAAGCGCCGTTACTCGACGTGCAGGATCTCGATCCGCTCATCGATGCGCTTCGTTTCTTCAAGAGCCCCCGTGAAGTCGCGCTGATTCGCGAATCGACGCGGATCGCGGGCCTCGCCATGATGGAGGCGATGCGATCGGCGCGGACCGGAATGTACGAATATGAGATCGAGGCGATCGGCGACTACATCTTCAAGGCGCACAACGCGCAAGGTGCTGCGTACTTCGCCCTTGTCGCGGCCGGCAAGAACAGCTCGTATCCCCACTATCACTCGGCGCAAACGCAGACCAAGAACGGCGACATGGTGCTCTTCGACTACGCGCCCGACTACAAGTACTACGCATCGGACGTCACCAGGGAGTTTCCGATCAACGGCAGGTTCACGCCGCAACAACGGGAGCTTTACGGCATCTACGTCAAGATGTACAAGGCCTTGATGACGTCGGTGAAGCCAAACGTACCGATCAAGACCATCCTCGAAGAAGTGGTGGCGAAGATGGACGCGGCGATCGCGGGACACACCTTCGCCAATCCGGCGTACAAGGCCGCAGCGGTTCGGTTCGTCGAAAACTATCGCCGTCGGATCAACCCGCCTCCACCAGCGCCAGGCGCCCCCGTTCGCGCGGGCGGCAGCCTTGGCCACACCGTGGGAATGGAGGTCCATGACGTGAACACGCCGCACGGAGACGTGCTCGTGCCCGGCATGGTCTTCACCATCGAACCCGCCCTCACGATCCCCGAAGATCGCGTCTACATCCGTCTCGAGGATGTTCTCCTCGTCACGGAAACCGGCTACGAAAACCTGTCCGCGTTTGTCCCGATCGAAATCGACGCAGTCGAGAAACTGATGGCTGAGCCGGGCATGTTCGAGAAGTTCGTTCCCCGCCCCGCAGCCCCAGCGAACCAGCCTCGCTAGCTCCTTCGGCCTGTTCATTTATGGCAAAAGCTCCACGCTGGGCTATAAACTTGCCTGGTGACTGACTCTGAGCTCCGGGTGGTGAAGGTGTCCCGCCTGGCGGACGAAGGGGATGCATGGATGCGGGCTCTCTCCCCATCGGCGCGGGTTTTGAGCGTCCGGGGAGCCACCGAGAACGCGTGGTTTGCCAAGGAGGGAGAACGCATTGACTCCCGACTTCGTCGCGATGTTGTCCGCGTTGTCCGCCGAGGGCGCTGAATTCATGCTCGTGGGTGCGCATGCCCTTGCCGCCCTCGCGGAGGCAGACCTGCTGGACCCCGATGTGATCTACCAGGTTGGAGTCGAGCCCAATCGAATCGATCTCATGAATGACATTTCGGGCGTCTCGTGGGCTGAGGCCTGGGCTGGCCGGACCGAGATCACGGTCGAGGGACTCCGCGTCCCGGTCCTCGGCCTTGAGGAATTCGTCCGCAACAAGCGCGCCTCGGGCCGCCCGAAGGATCGCGCCGATCTCATTCGAGGCTAAGAATGGGCTTCATAGCAGCGCGATAAGAGGTCGACATACCGCTGACTTACGGACGAGTACGCCCAGGACACCACGAGTACGTCGCACGAGCCTCGCTCCAAGCTCAGCGAAAGTTGACGGGCCGCTCCTAGCTCGCGCGTCGCACCTCAGCCCGGTTCAGGTCCCAAGTCATTTGCAGGTTGAGCCACAACTCCGGTGAGGTTTTCAGAACTCGCGCCAGGTCGAGCGCCGCGTCTGCAGTCACGCCCCTTCGACCCTTGATGACCTCATTCAGGCGCGCCGGTGTCCAGCCCAAGTCGCTCGCGAGTGAACGCTGCGAGCGTTTCGTGGGGAGAAGAAACTCCTCAGCGAGCACAACACCTGGATGGATTGGATTCTTGGGGCGCATGTTGCTTCCTCAGTGGTAGTCCACAATATCGACGTCGCTTGCGTTGCCATCATCGAACCGGAAAATGATCCGCCACCGGTCGTTCACGCGGATCGAGTGGTAGCCACGCAGGTCGCCGCGAAGCGCCTCCAGGCGATTGCCCGGGGGCGATCCCATGTCCGCGATCTTTGTGGCTCCGTTCAAGTACTGTAGTTTCCGTGTCGCTGCTCGCCGAATCTCGACCGGCAGCTTGCGGGACAGGACACCGCCGTCTCCATCGAACACCTCACGCGCAAGGCGGCTCTTGAACGAGAGGATCACAGATAGACGTTATCACAGTCCGATAACGAGTCGCGCCATGGTCCGTACGCGTACTCGAACTCCTGCTCGTCCCTCGGCCGTAGCGGCAGTTTCCCGAGCTAGTTGATTGGACCTCGGCTCCTCACGGCCGATTAGCGCGAAGCTCCCCTTAGGGAAGCGCAGCCTGGCCTCGGGCCACGCCGCACGCCCTCCCCGAGGTCGACCTCCGCGGCACCAGAGCGGCGGTCACGGCGGTTGCTACGCTTCGAGCGTGAGGGGGCGGGCCTCCACGCGTGGAGGCAAGCGCCGTCCATCCTGGTGAGGACGGCGCTCAGGCCGTTCCTTTTGAAAGGAGCCCCGCTTTGAATCTCACGCCCGAAGACGCAACCGCCGCGCCCACCACTCCCGTCGCGCCTGACGGCGCTCCCCCGCTTCTCGACCACGAACGCCTCGACGTTTTTCACGTCGCGCTCGAGTTCGCCGCGATGGTTCCGGCCCTCACTAAGGCTGCGCGCCCCGCACTTCGCGATCAGATCGAACGCGCCTCCTCGTCTATCGCGCTCCTCGTCGCCGAAGCAAGGTGTTCACAATGCCTCCAGAAAAATAGAACGTTCTAAAACAGGGGTTGCTGTTGTTCGGAAGTTGTTGAGGGAATTCGAATTCGGAGCCCATTCACGCGTCCACGGGTGACGTAAACGAATTCGAGCT
>JANNJB010000737.1:0-14880 GCA_031405615.1 Vicinamibacteria bacterium
CGCGCCCTGGTCGACGAGAGGATCTTTGCCTGGCATCAGGAGGCAGAGGGTTACAAGATCAGGCATGTGCCCGCTGGAATGCCGGATATGCTGAAAACCCCCGAAATGCTGGCCTGGGAATACGAGCCCAGCCTGCGCAAGACTACCGAGCAGGCGATCGGGGCCAGCCAAGACCGGCTCGATTGGATGAAAAGTGCAAAGTCTGACTATGAAATTGCGATCCCATTGCATGAATTACGCAGTTTTGTGCAAGCCGAGGGATACTATGCCGGGCTGCCGCGCAGCATCAGGCAAGACCAGATTGCCCAGATCAAGGCGCTGCATGACCAGCTTTATCCAACGCTGCGGGTATTTTTATACGACGCCCGTCGCCTGTTTTCCGCCCCGATCACCGTGTTCGGGCCGCTGTTGGCCGTCATCTATCTTGGCCGCAATTATCTGGCATTCCGCGACAAGGAACGGGTGCAGGCGATTAGCAGTCATTTCGACCTATTGGTGCGCGAGGCTGATATTTCGGCCCGCGACCTGCCCAAACATCTGGATATGTTATGGGCCGAGGTGGGTTGAAACCCACCTTACGCTGCAATTTCATTATTGCTCAAATACCTCCGCCTGAGGCACCCGGCCCAGCGGTCAGAGCCTCCGGCGGGGATACTTGAAAACCAAAGAAATTGCAGAGTAAGGTGGGTTTTAATTCACCCTACCGGAATCCTACCGCCGCCCCGGCCCCCTCGGGCCGCGCCAGTCCGGCCTGCGCCGCCGCGATGCGGGCCAGTTTCACCGCGACCGCTGGCCCTGGTTCGCTCGACTTCCGGGCCGCAAGGCTGACATGCAGCAACAGGTGTTCGCCCGTGGCCACCAGCAGATCACCGCGCCACATCTGGTTGAAAAGATGCAGTTTCTTGCCTGCGTTCGTCAGGCATTGGGTCGTGATCCTGATCTTGTCGCCCGCCTTGACTTCGGCCAGATGCCGGATATGGGTCTCGGCGGTGAAATAACTGCCGCCCGACGCGATGTAGGCCGCATCACAGCCGATCAGCACCATGAACCGGTCCGTCGCCTCGCTGAAGGCCTGCGCATAGCGTGACTCGTTCATGTGGATATTGTAGTCGGTCCAGTCCAGCGGCACCGCCCGGTCGACCGTCAAAATCGGCTGGCTCAGGTCGGCACTGTCCAATGTTGGCAGGGCAAGCATCCGTTGATCCTGCGCATTCAACAACTTGCCTGCACCCCAATCGCGGGTTTTCAGGCCGCGCAGGATGGTGACAAGGTTGCCATCGCGCATCCGCTCCAGTTCCCGGATGCTCATCGCCCCCGATTGCACGTCGGATTGCCCGGCCACCGCGTCAATCAACTCCTCGGTCAATTCGGGCACATCCATCAGCTTGGTCCAGGGCCAGCTCAGACAGGGCCCGAACTGTTCGATGAAATGCCGCATTCCAGCCTCGCCGCCCGCAATCCGGTAGGTTTCGAACAGCCCCATCTGCGCCCAGCGCAGGCCGAAACCATAGCGGATGGCGTTGTCGATTTCCTCGGTCGTGGCGATCTCGTCCTTGATCAGCCACAACGCCTCGCGCCAGACGGCTTCCAGAAACCGGTCCGCGATATGGGCGTCAATCTCCTTGCGGACATGCAGGGGGTAGCTGCCGATGCTGGTCAAAATCTCCTTGGCGGCGGCAATCAGTTGGGCCGGGTTCGCGTCACTCGGCACCAGTTCGATCAGCGGCAGCAGATAAACCGGGTTGAACGGGTGGGCGACGATGATCTGGCCGGGGCGCGCCGACCCCTGTTGCAGTTCCGAGGGTTTGAACCCGCTGGTCGAGGATCCGATGATCGCCTCGGTCGGGCAATGCTGTTGCAGGGTGGCAAAGACCCGGTGTTTCAGGTCGAGCCGTTCGGGCACCGATTCCTGGATCCAGACCGCCCCCTCGACCGCCACAGACATGGTGTCATGGAATGACAACGCGCCTTCGGCGGGCAGGGCCACATCCGACAACCCCGGCACCCCGTTCTTGTAAGCGCCGGTCAGGAACACGCGCACCAGATGGAGGGCCACGACCACCACCATCGCGTGCGCGCCCACGCGGTGGACGGAGCGCAGCCAGGAACCAAACGTCACCACGTATTCGATGTCCTTGATCGACGAGTAGGCCCGCTCGACCGAAGGCACATAAAGGAAGAGGAGTGGCGCGCCCGAGAGGATCAGCAGCAGGAACAACGCGGCGGAACCCGTGCCCAGCCAGAAAGAGTACTTCCACGCGAGCGAGGCGCGGGAGACCTTGGCCGGGAACATGTGCAGCGCGAAGTTGGAGACGATGGCGTCGCCGGATTCGCGGTCGGAGCGCGGCCGGAAGCTCCAGAAGGGCTGGGGGTGAACGCCCGGAGCCTCGGGCTCTTTGGACCGCTTGAGGAAGGAGAGAAAGGGGAAGGCCATCGGCGTGTTTCCTCAGGCGAGAGTGAGTCGAAAATCGCGGGCGACTTCTTGAGCCAGATCGACGACCAGCGATCCGTCATCGACCGAAATGGAGAGGTGGTACCAGGCGAGGGCGCGGGGAGCGGGTCCGGAGACGGGCTTTCCGTCGCCTTCGTACTTCGAACCGTGGCACGGACACATGAACCGGTGGGTGAGGCGGGTCTTCACGCCGTCGAGTTCCCGCGTCTCCGGCTGGGACATCGCCTCGGCGCGAACCGTGCAACCAAGATGCGTGCAGACCGCGGAGATGGCATGGAATGTCTTGCCTTCGCGGAAGACGAACAGGCGCTGGTCGGGCAGAAACTTGAGGCCGTCGGGAAAATCGGTGGGGGACCCCAGCTTCACGGTCGTGGGCGCGTCGTACGACACGTTTGGGACCAATGAGCGAAGCGAGGCCGCGGCCTGCAGCCCGAGGCCGCAGACCCCGGCGCCCAGTCCGGCCTTCATCATGAAATCTCGGCGATCGTTGCGCTCGGTCATCTCGCACTCCCCTGCTCGTTGTTCAAGACGAGCGGCGCTTTCGCGTAGCGCTCGGTGATCTGGAATTTCTCCATGGTCATGGCGTCGGTGGGACAACGGATGGCGCACAGGCCGCAGCGGATGCAGCGGTCGTCGTCTTTCACCATGGCGGAAAGAGGCAGGCCGCTCGCCTGCGCTTGTTCTTTGAGAGCGTCACGCTCGGCGTCCGGGAGCGCCAGCTGCTCGAGAGGAACGATGGCGAGGCAGAACTCCGGACAGACATCGACGCAGCGGGAACACAGGACGCATTTTTCGGGGTCGTAGATGGTCTGCACGTGACAGACCAGGCACCGCGCGGCCTGGAGCCGCGCTTCAGCCGTTTCGTACCCTGTCTCCACCTCGGCGATGCCCGTCCGGCGCCCAAGATCGAGGGTGGGGGCCGCCTTGCGGTCGAGGATCTCGAAGCCTGCGCTCATGCGGTACTGCGCGGTCGGCAAGACCTCGATCTCGAGCGTGCGTTCGATCCGCGCGTGTTCGCGGGAGAGATGTTCATGAATGGATCGAGCCGCGCGCTTTCCGTTCGCCACCGCCTCGATGAGGTTCCGCGGGCCGAAGGCCACATCGCCGCCGGCAAAGACTCCGGGCGCGGTGGTGGCGAGGGTGGCCGCGTCGACCTTCACCGAACCGCTCTTCGCAACTTCGATGCCGTCCTCGGGCTTGAGGAACGAGAGGTCGGTCTGCTGGCCGATGGCCAGGATGCAGGAATCCGCTTCCACGGTGAGGACGTCCTCATCGTCATAGACCGGAGCGAAGCGGCCATGTTCGTCGAACACGGATCGCACCGCGCGCAGTTCGATGGCCTGGAGCCGGGACTCGCCCAGGAATCGCTTCGGCCCGCGGCCGGGCAGGAACGCCACGCCTTCGTGTTTCGTCTCCTCGAATTCCTCGTGACCCTGGGTGGTGCGAAGGACGGGCATCTCCTCGAAACGTTCGAGGGAAACGATGGTCACTTCCGCGGCTCCGCCGCGGATCGCGGCGCGGGCGGAGTCGATCGCCTCCTTGGCCCTGGCGTCGGATTCGGCCACCAGAGTGTCGAGTTCTTCTTCCGCGGTTTCGCGACCCAGACGAAGGGCGGTGCGCGCGGCATCGAAAGCAACGAAACCGCCGCCGATCACCACGACCTTGCGCCCCAGGGGAAGGCGGTAGCCGCGGTTGACGTTGAGGAGATAGTCGACCGCTTTCACGACACCGTCGAGTTCGACGCCGGGCGCGTTCAGTTCGCGTCCTCTTGAAACACCCACGGAGATGAAGAACGCTTCGAATCCCTGAGCGCGCAGTTCCTTGAGACCGCGAGCCGGGGTCAGGGGTTCGTTCAGCCGGAGGGTCACGCCGAGGGCGAGAATCTTGTCGATCTCCTGCCGTATGAGCGAGCGGGGCAGCCGGTACTCGGGGATGCCGAAACGCATCATGCCGCCCGGTTCCTCGGACGCTTCGAGAACCGTGACCTCGTATCCGAGGAGGGCGAGGTCGTGGGCGGCGGCGAGGCCGGCCGGTCCCGCGCCGATCACCGCGACCTTGCGCGGTTTCGAGGCGCTGTGCGCTTCGCCGAGTGGACCGGTGG
This sequence comes from Vicinamibacteria bacterium, assembly GCA_031405615.1. Lineage (GTDB taxonomy): Bacteria > Acidobacteriota > Vicinamibacteria > Fen-336 > JAGNNV01 > JAGNNV01. The sequence continues at coordinate 4,554 of JANNJB010000737.1, forward strand.
GAAGGTGGCCGGGGAAGCGATTCCCCTCGCCGATCAGTTCGGTCCGGAGCAGATCCTGGGTATCGGGACGCATCGTCTCGGCGCCGTAGCGCTCGGTCACGTAACGCTTGAGCGACCGTATGGCGATGGGCGCGTCGATGACGCCGCGGCGGCAGGCGTCTTCACAAGGCGCGGCGCAAACGCGGCCGCAGACCGAGGCGAAGGGATTGGGCGCGCGGGCGGTGAGGTAGGCCTCCTGGTCGCGGCCCTCGGCGATGAGCTGCACATACCGGCCCGCGTCCGTCCCCACCGGACAGCCGGACTGGCACTTGACCTGGGCCTTCCAGTGTTCAAGATCGGGGAGCCGCACCTTGAGAGTCATCGGATGGACTCTCGATCCGTCCAGCGGCGCTGCACATGATCCCTGTCATGTCGAAACGAAAAATGGCGCCCTCCGGACCGCGGGCTATCATCCAGACGATGCGCGCGCGGGGCCAGAGAAGTGCGTTCCTGATCGCGGCGCTGCTGCTCGCGGGCGCAGCGCCCCGCTCGGAAGGAAACCTGTTGCGCAACGGGCGGTTTCAGGACGACTGGCTCACCCTCCTCCCCGAGACCCAGAACCATCACTGGTGCTACTCGACGGCCTTCCAGAACCGTCGCGACTACAACCCCGAGACCTGGGTCCTGTCCGGAAGCTGGCGATGGCAAAACGCCGATGGCCCGCGCGGATCGAGGCAGCTCATCCTCGAGGGACCGCTTGCTGCGGTTTCGCAGCGTGTGAACTGGGTGATGGTCCACGACGATCGGCGCCTTGAGGGATTCCCGGATGCGGGAGGGTTTCCTGCTCCGGTCCTCCAGCGAAGCCGGAATCCGCTTGCTCTGGTTCGCGACCTCACGCTCAGGGTGAGGGTTCGAGGCGAGAGCGTCCCGGCGGACGCCGCGCGTCTCGAACTCGGCCTGGCCCCTCCGGGCGCCATCGCCGCGGGGGATCCGCTCGGTGTGCGCGGGCCGGCCACAACTTCGGTCACGGTGTCACTGCCCGCTGGCGCCTACCCGTGGCAATGGGTCGAGTTGCGTCTGCCTGCCGCGCAGTGGCTGAATGCAGCGAATGAAATAGCGTCGAAAGATCCAAAGGAAGCGGCCGGGGCGGCGCAGGGAGGAATAGCACTCCCCGGCGCGGCCAGCGTGGCGCTGCGCTACTCGGCCCCGACCGGTCGCATCGAGATCGATCGCGTTGAACTGATCGCAGCGGAGCCTGCGGCCCCCAATCTCCTTCCTCACGGCGGCTTCGAAGGCAAGGACTCGAGCGGCTGGCCCCTCGGATGGGGCCGGCCCGCGAAGTACCGCTACTTCCCGCCCGCGCTCTACTACCTCTTCAACACCTGGCACAACGCCATTGCGCAAAACCGCGGCCCGGTCACCCTCGACACCTTGATTCCGCATAGCGGCGCTTCGAGTCTGAAGATGATCGTACCGGCGGGCGACGAGGTGCAGGTCGCCTCGGCCCCGATCGTCCTCGATCAGAAAGAGCCGCGCCTGATCGAAGTCAGCGCCTGGGTGAAAACCGATCACCTGAACATGCTTCAGATCGACGCTCTCGACGAAACCGGTGCCCGGCTCGACGGCTTCAACTTCATTCACAAGGCGCCGGTGTCGATCGGCACCGACGAATGGCGGCAGCTGCGGCAGGTGTTCCGGCCGCGACGCCCCATCCGTTCCCTCACCCTCGTCCTCGCCGCGCGCGGCGTCAACGGCTACACCCTCGGTGATACCGGCGACACGCCCCAGGCGAATGCGACCGGGACCGTGTGGTGGGATGAGATCAAGGTCTTCGAGCCCGAATCCACCGCCGCCGAAATCGCCGGGCGCGGGATCCGGACAACTCCGGTCGCGGCTCAGGTCCCAAGCACACCGTATCTTCGCGAAATCGACCCTGGCGAGCGGCTCTTCGGTGAGAATCGACTCGCCGCAACCCTCGTGAATCGCGGCGCGAAACGGAGATTGGGACTCGTCTGGCGATTCACGACCGCGGACGGCCGAACGTCGGAGTCGCGGTCACCGGTGCGCGCTTTCGACTCGATGGAGAGCGCGGTCATCGAGATCCCCTATACCCTGACTCCATCCCTGCTCGCCCCATACACGGAGCACAAGGGCGAGGTGAGCCTCGTCGATGGCGCGGGCAAGACCATCGCGGCGAGCGAGTTGTGGTTTTCGACCTGGGCCGCTCCTCTCGACCTGGAACTCGGAGCGCTCTATCTGGCGCCCGAACAGAAACAGTTCGTGCGGATGAATCTCGGCTTCTCGGCGGGGGAGATGGCGAAGGTGGCCTCGGTGCGGCTCGACCTCGTGAGGCGGAATTCCGGGGCGATTCTCAAGTCGGCGACGGTTTCCGCCGGACCAGGCGCCGTCGCGGCACAGCGCGAACGGATACCCACGGAACTGCGGGAGGACTTCACGAATCTCATCCTGACTGAACTGGATGTCTCCGCCCTGCCGGTCCAGCCCTTCGGCTCTCCCGAGCGAAACTGGCTGGTTCGCGCCACGGTCATCGACGCGTCGGGCCGCGAGCTGTTTTCCAGTGACTCCCAACCGTTGTGCCGCCAGGCGAATGTGTCCAACCAGCCGGGCGTCCGCACCGTGAACATCGATCGGAAGAATCTCCTCCGCGTCAACGACGAGCCTTTCCTTCCCTGGGGGGCGATCTATGGCCACGTGCCCGTTTACGCGGGGGCTCCGGGCGCTTCGCGGGATCTGCGGAATCTTCCGGCCTGGTCGATCTACGACGGCTTCACATCGAAGTCGTACACGCGCGCCACCGCCGGATTCAACGTCGCGAGATACGTGGCGCGCTCCCTCACCCCAAGGGCGCCGCTCGAGAAGATGTGGACCGAAGACAACCGCATGGCGTCTTCCGCCTTCGTGACTCCGGGCCCGGTGTTTTCGCTCGAGGAACTTACGAAGGGAGGAGGAGGCGCCGATGCGCTCGCCGCGAATCTCGCATTCTTGAAGACCGCTCCGATGGTGGTGTCGATCGCACCCGGCATCGAGGAAGAGTTCGGCTTGTTCCACCGAATCACACCCGCCCAGATCTCGGGCCTCAAAGATGTGGTCGAGGAGGTCAGAAGGGTCACGGAGAAACCGGTGATGATCGGACACGGCGGCTACTGGAATCGGTTCGAGTTCGAACGCGCGACCTTCTTCGATATCTACGATCCGGAAACCGAACCGCTTTATCCCGCGAATCTCCATACGGATCTGATGCCGCTCATCGCCGGGCAGCCGAAGACCATCTGGCTTCGTCCCCAGATGTACGAGGACGTGCCGTACGAACGCTGGCGGTTTCACGCCTACGTCGAACTGATGCGGGGGGCGCGAGGGTTCCAGATCGCGCACGGCCCGGGAGACGTTTCGCTCTTCCGTGGCCTGGGCGGAGAACTCGAGGGATTGAAGCCCGTGTTGTGGTCGAAAGACCCCGGGCCCGCGGTTGCGATATCGCCGAACCTGGAACACTGGGTTCGCCGGCACGACGGCCGCACCTACGTCATCGCCGCGACCACACGAGGCCTCACTCTCGGCCGGTGGCGGTGGAGCGATGACCCGCCCGGACCGCATGGGCGCGCGCGTGTCACGGAGGGCCCGAGCGAACTTCGGGACGAATCGAACTCCTACGGCGTACTGGACACGCCGATTCCAGGGCCGTCGCTGCACGGAATCCAGTACCTCCCCGACGCCAGGCGCCGCTCCCGAGACAGCCGGATCGTGCAGTGGGTTTGGCTCGACCCGCAGAGTCCGCCGCCAACGCTCGCGGTCCTTGCGAAGGTAGACGGCCGGTTCACTCATGCCGCCTCGTTTGGATCTTTCGACGTGACGAGATTCCGGAAGGAACCGGGCCTCGACTGGTTCCTCCGCAGCCTCTATCGGCACGCGAACGGGTTCCTGGGTTGGGGGAAGGATCTGCTCAATGCGGCTCTGCCCTACGTTCCCGAGCAGGCATCTCGTTTGGGAGATCTTCCGGGAAGGGGAATCTGGACGAGACTCGAGATTCCGCTGCACGCGATCGGCAGTGAGGGAGGCCTTCTCGACGGAGTGGCCTTCATTCACGACGGGGGCCGCGTTCACTGGGGGCGAACCACGATCGAGGAGGGCGCGTCCATCGATTTGCTCTGGGGAGACTCAGTGGGCCCGGATCCGGCGGCGCTTCGGTCCACGCGGATTGACGTGGCGGGGCTCAAGGCGGGGACGAAAATCAAAGTCCTCTTCGAAGACCGGGAGATCGTGGCGGGACCGGGCTACTTCGTGGATGACTTTCGCGGGCAGGACCTGTACCAGCGCTTCGGCGGTGGCCTCGGCGCGGGCTACGGGAACGACCCGGTGGCCCTCCACATCTACGAAATCCCGTGAAGCTCAGGGCGGCGCGCGACGCGCGGAGCGGTCGATCCCGTCAATGAAGCGATACAAGCCGAAGCTCGCGGCAAACAGGACGCCCGAGAGAATCGCGCCAGGAGTCGCCGTCTCGTTGTAGCCGGCCAGGAAGGCTTCAAGGGTCGCGGTGAGAAGCCACATTTGAACGATCAGGAGAATCGCGATGAGCGAGATCGCGCCATCCAGGGCGGTGAGGCCCCGTGCGGTCTGACGTTCGTCGCTCATCCCCGGACCCCCGAATCAGTCGGCGGATTGTTGCCAAGGTCGACATCGAAGGCCCAGAGTTCATCCCCCCGGCGATCGAGCAGGATCCGGGGCAGCGGGCGAGGCGGCGGTCCCTGCAGGACGCGGCCGTCCTCGATCGAGAAGAAACCGTGATGGCAGGGGCATTCGATGCGCTTGCCGTCAGCCGCCGGGATCACCGCGCAGGAGAGGTGCGTGCACTTCTGCGAATAGGCCACGTACCTGTCCGAATGCGTGTGAAACAGGATGCATGGATCGTGGGGTCCGGGATAGGTGAAGAGTTTCACCCCGCCCTTCGCAATATCGCTGGCCCGGGCGATGAGGGTGCGGGGAAGGACCTCGTCCTTCCGAAAATACGACTTCACGAGGATCCACAAGTTGCCGACGAACATCCCGAAGCTCGTGAGCACAAGGAACTTCCCGAATTGTCGCCGGGCCACATAGCGTTCGTGGGCGGACTCGATCGAGAACTCGTCGCGCCACAGCTTCATGCCTTCTCCTCCCACATGTAGTCGACGACGTCGACACTCACCGCAAAGGCCGCGTCTGGAACCATCATGTAGACCTTGGTCGTGACCTTCTGCTTCCCGAAGTAGAAGACGTTCGTCGGCTTCTCGCGCCGCCCTTTGGTGATCTCCTCGAGCGAGACGTAGGCGAGTGCTTGCGACGGGCATACCGTCGCGCACATGGGCTTCTTCCCCACCGAGGTGCGGTCGTAGCACATGTCGCACTTCATCATCTGCTCCTGCCGCACCATCACCTTGGGGATGCCGAAGGGACAGGCGAGGACGCAGTTCGAGCAAGCGATGCAGCGCGGCTTCAGGGACGACTGGACGATGCCGTCGTCGGTCTTCTTGATCGCGTCAGCCGGGCAGACCTGGGCGCAGGTGGGATCGTCGCAGTGCATGCAGACCAAGGGCACAGTGGCGGTGGTCTCTCGGCGATCGATGAAGTCGAGGTGAATCATCGACTCGCCCCGGTGGTTGTCGCACTCGGCGCAGGCGTTGACACACGCCTCGCAGCCGATGCAGCGCGAAGGGTCGATGAAGAACTGACGACCGAACACTATTGGATCACCCTCAGTTCGCGCCTCGGAGCATGCTGCGATCGTCCCGGGGCCTTCGCGGTCTTCGACCAGTCGGGCGGGGCGACTGTCTTCTCGATCCGGCACGCGGAGACCTTGAACTCCGGAATCTTGCTGCGAGGATCGAGGGTTCGATGGGTCAGCTGGTTGGCGCTCTTCTGTCCAGCCCAGTGATAGGGGATGAAGACGGTGTCGGGCCGGATCGTCTTCACCACCAGAGCCTGGATGGTCATCTGATGGCGCTTCGTGGTGACCTTGACCCAGTCTTCGTTGGCGATGCCATGGGCCTCGGCGAGCCGGGGATGGATCTCAAGCCGCGGCTCGGGATACTGATCGACCAGAGCGCCGATACGCCGGGTCTGGGTGCCCGAGAGGTAGTGAGACACCACGCGGCCGGTGGTGAGGTAGATCGGGTGTTCTTCCGTCACCGGATCTCCGCTCACGCGGTACTCGGCCACGATGAACTTCGCCTTGCCGTCCTTGTGGAAGAACTGCCCTCCCTCGAAAAGACGCGGCGTGCCCGGATGCTCCTCGGTCGGGCAGGGCCAGAAGATGCCCAGGTTGCGGTCGATCTTCTCGTAAGTGATGCCGTAGTAGTCGGCGGGGCCTCCGCGCGACGCTTCGCGGAGCTCGTCGAAGATCTCGCGCGGAGCCTTGTAGGGGAAGAACTTCTCCTTGCCCAGACGTTTCGCGAGGTCGCAGTAGATGGCCCAGTCGTTGCGCGCGCCCTCGGGCGGGGTCACCGCCTGCTGGATGTGAACGACGCGGCCCTCCGCGGTGCACGTGATGCCCTCCTCCTCCTCCTGAAGGCTGCCCGCGAGCACCACGTCGGCATGATGCGCGGTCTCGGAGAGGAAGAAGTCGACCACACCGAAGAACTCGAGCTTCTCGAGGGCTTCGCGGATGTAGGTCGAGTCGGGCAGCGAGACGAGAGGGTTGAAGCAGATGGAGAGCAATCCCTTGATCTCGCCGCGATGGATCGCCTCCATGATTTCCATGGCGGAAAGGCCCGCTTGAGGCATCTCCTCCGGCGTGATGCCCCAGACCTTCGCGACGTGTTCTCGCGCGGCCGGATCGGAGATCGAACGCTGGCCGGGAAGCTGATCGCACTTCTGGCCGTGCTCACGCCCGCCCTGGCCGTTCCCCTGACCCGTGATCATCATGCAACCGGCGCCCTCGCGGGCGATGTTGCCGGTGGCGAGGCAGAGGTTGATGAGGGACAGGACATTTTCGACGCCCTTCGACTGATGTTCGATGCCGCGGGCGTGAAGGGCGATGGCCCGCTCCGCGCCGCCAAAGAGTCGCGCCGCCTTCTCGATGGCCTCGGGCGGCACGCCCGTCAACTCAGCGGTCTGACGCGGATTCCACTCCCGCACCGACGCGTCCACGGCTTCGAAACCCACGGTGTGATCGGCGATGAACTGGGGTTTGGTCAGGCCGTCGCGGATGACCACGTGCAGAAGGCCCATCATCAGGGCCACGTCCGTGCCCGGCCGCACCGGCAGGTACATATCCGCGTTGCGCGTGATCGGGGTCATGCGCGGATCGATCACAATCAGCTTGCCCCCGTTGTCACGCATCCGCCAGATGTAGTCGGTGGTGATGGGCGCGCACTCCGCGACGTTGGCGCCGGTGACGAGGACTACCTCCGCCTTGGGTATGTCGCTCCAGGGGTTGGGCGAGCGGTCGACGCCGAAGGCCATCTTGTACGCGGTGCCCGCGGAGACCATGCAGAGGCGGCCGTTGTAGTCGATGTGGCGCGTGCCGAGAGCCACGCGGGCGAACTTGCCGAGGAGATAGCTTTTTTCGCTCGTGAGGGAAGCCCCGCCGTAGATCGCGACTGCGTCCTTGCCGTGGGTCGCTTGAATCGCCCGGAGACTCTGTGCGGTGAAGTCGAGAGCCTCATCCCACGGCGCGGCGCGAAAATCGCCGTTCGGCGCGCGCATCAGCGGACCAAGCAACCGGTCGGGGTGCTCGTTCTGCATGTAACGCTTGACGCCCTTGGGGCACAGCTTGCCCTCATTGAACGGGAATTCGTCCCAGGGCTCAAAGCCCACCACGCGGTTGTCGCGCACCTTCAGCTGGATGCCGCACTGCTGGCCGCAGAAGCAGCAATGGGTCTTGACCAGACGATCAGGAGACGCCTCCGACCCCTTCTGCCACCCGCCCGAAGGCACGTAGTTCGGATTCGGCCCGTACCGCTCGACGAGCGACTCGGGGTGTAGCGGCGCCTTAGCCAAGGCTCTCCTCCTTCAGTCGCATCTGTGCGCGGGCGATGGTCTTCCTCTTGCAGGGAGGACAGATTTCCTGCCAGGTGCGAGCCGGGCCGGGCATCTCGTAGTTGAAACCGAGTTCCGGCAGCGCGGTGTTGAGATCGTCGATATGCATGCGCGAGGCGAAACGCTCCCCGCACGATGCGCAGTGCGCTCCGGGCCCGTCATCACCCGCGTCCTGATACAGCTTCACGCCAAGCTGCGCAGGTCGCTGGAACATGTGGAAGAACTTGCCGAAGGGCAGGTAGAGAAGCGCGGCGATCACGGTGATGGCGTGAAGAATGGACAGAAATCCGTAGAACTGGCCGCGTAGGAACATCGTGGAGGCGGTGAGAGCGAGGCCCGTCACCGAGATCGCAAAGAGCAGGATCAGTGGAAAGAAGTCCATGGCGAAGGATTGAGCGGTCATGGCGCTGTTGTCGCGCATACGCCGGCCGAGGGACAGAGCGATGCCGGCGAGAACCAGCACCGCGGCGATGTCGAGACCGTGGAAAAGCAGCCAGGCGAAAACCGTCCGCACCGGGAAGGAGGCGGTCTTGAAGCCGAAGACGTAAGTGACGTACGTGAACGGATCGTCGGGCAAGGTGCCGAAATGGATCCAGCCGAAGACGAGGGGAAACGTGATCGCGGCCGCGAGCAAACACCCCCAGAAGAGGAACTGGTGCATCCACCATCGACTGATTGAACGATGCCGGATGAAGGTCTGGCCAAGAAGATGGGTCAGGGTGAGAGTGGCGAGGCGGGGCACGCTCCGCAGAAGACCTCGACTGAAGACAAGTTCGAAGCCCCGTCTGAAGAAGATCCGCGTGGGCGGCTTCTGCAGCCACACTGCGTAGTGGAAAACGACGCCCCACGCCGCAAAAACGGAGGCGAAGGTGTAGATCACAAGAGCGGCGTCGAAGTTCTGCAGATTCCGCGAGCCCACCACGATCGAGGCCACCAGAAGGGCGGCGGCCATCGTGGCCCAGCCCCCGGCGCGGAGCTGGTCAGCCAGTCGCTGCTGCGCGGGCGAGAGGTTGAGCTCGAGCGCCTCCTGACGGGGCAGGAGAATCCGACGATTCAGAACGAAGAGGCCAAAGGACGTGGCGGCGAGCAGCACAAAGCCGGGCCAGACCGCACCCGTGGAGTCGCGAAAGGCTCCGAGGAGCAGCGGCGGAAAGAAGCCGCCCAGTCCGCCCATGGCGCCCACCAGACCGGTGACCGCGCCGGTTTCGTTCGGGAAGTACTGGGGCACGAGCTTGAAGACCGCGCCGTTCCCAAGGCCCAGGAGGGCCGCGCAGCCAAGCGCTCCCACCGTGAACGGGATCATCGAGTTCCAGGAGAGAAGCAAAGCGAACGGGATCACACCGATGAAGACCGCGTTGAGGACGCGCGCGCCGCCGATCCGATCCGACAGCGCCCCGCCCACCGGCCGGAGGAGTGTCGCGAGAATCACGAAACCCGCGGCCCGGAAGCCGGCGTCTTCAGGCGTGAGACCAAAATCATCCCTGAGCAGCGTCGGCAGGTATATGGCAAACGCTACGAAACCGCCGAAGGTCAGGAAGTAGAAAGCGGAGAGAACCCAGGCAAGACGCTCGCGCATCAGCAGCGCGACCATCTCCCCAATCCCCTTTGGCGCGCCCTTCGCCGGCGTGTCGCGGGCGAACATCCAGAACACCAGTCCCCAGATGAAGAGCGCTCCCGCCAGACCCGTGAACACTCGTTCCCAACCGATGGCCGCGGCGAGCAGCGGTCCAAGGAACACCGCGGCCGACTGGCCGATGTTCCCCATGCCATAAACGCCGAGCACACCTCCTTGCTTCGCGGGCGGACTCCAGCGCGACACGTAGCTCACGCCGACGGAGAACGAGGACCCGGCGAGGCCGAGGAAGAAGGCAGTCACGAGAAGCGTTCGATACGTGTCCGCCTGGGGCACCAGAAACACGGGAACCGAAACCACGACCATCAGTATGGAGAAGACCCCGCGAGCCCCGAAGCGATCGGCCAGGATCCCCATCGGCAACCTCGCCAGGGACCCAAGCAGGACCGGAACGGCCACGAGCAGCGCGGTTTCCGTACCCGAGAGTTCGAACCGCTCACGGAAACGAACCGCGAAAGCGCTGATCAGGCCCCAGGCGGCGAAGCAGATCCCGAACGAGAGCGTCCCGAGAGTGAGGTGACGACGGAGGGGGTCTTCGGCCGACATCATTTCTCGAAGCATACGTGCAAGGAAGACGCCGGGGCCTTCACAAAAGAAAGAGCCCAGAAGATAAGGAAGTTCATGAGCACTTATGGAGAAACTTTAAAGGTTTTGATGGTAACAATGAAACTGAATATATGGGGTTTG
>JANNJB010000738.1:0-1585 GCA_031405615.1 Vicinamibacteria bacterium
CTGGATCCGGCGTCGCAGGTGAAGATGCTTCGCGTGCTTCAGGACCGCACGTTCGAGGTTCTGGGGTCGAGCCAGACCCGCACCGTCGATGTGCGGGTGGTGGCGGCCACGAACCGCAATCTTCGCGCTGCCGTGGAGAGCGGAGCGTTTCGCGAGGATCTCCTCTATCGGCTCAACCTGATCGCGATCCACCTCCCGCCGCTGCGGGAACGTCGCGGCGACATTCCACTTCTCGCCCGCCAGTTCCTCCACGCGGTGATGGCGGCGCATGGCCGCGAGGGTCTCGAACTCTCCGCGGGCGCCATCGATCATCTCAAGGCGCAGGAGTGGCCGGGCAATATTCGCGAACTGCGCCACACCATCGAGCGCGCGGTCCTGGTGGCGCCTCGTCCGGTCCTCACCGCCGTCGAGTTCCGCGACGTTGCCGCGATGGAGGCGCCGGGTTCGGCGCGCGACCCCCTGCCGCCCGTGGGAAGCATGACCCTCGACCAGATCGAGCGGGCCATGATCGTGAAATCCCTCAAACATCACGCGGGAAACCTCACGCGTGTGGCAGAGTCCCTCGGCATGAGCCGCCCTGCCCTTTACCGACGGATAGAAAAACACGGCATCACGGTCTGAACTGCGAGCCGCCCCTTGAGCTTCAAGAACCGCTTCATCCTCTACGTGGCGGTTCTCCACGTGGCCTTGGCCGCTCTCGTGGTTCCGCTGCTGGTCACGAACCGCCTCTGGCTTCTCGCCGTCGAGGTGTTCTTCGTCGCCTCCCTCCTCACCGGCTTTCGACTGGTGCGCGGTCTGTTCGCGAGCCTGGATCTTCTTGCTGAAGGCGCTCGCTTTCTCGATGAGCAGGAGTTCACCACACGCTTCAAGGAGACGGGGCGACCTGAACTCGATCGACTGGTCGCGCTCTACAACCGCCTCGCCGACGATCTTCGCAACGAGCGCACGAGGCTCCGCGAGCAGCACCACTTCCTGAACGAGGTCCTTCAGGCCTCCCCCTCCGGCATGGTGATCCTCGACTTCGATGGTTGCATCGAGCTTGTGAACCCGCAAGCCGCGAGGACAATCGGCGTCGCCCCGGAGGCTGCGCGCGGACTGAGATTGTCGGACATCCGGGGACCTCTGGGCGCCGATCTCGCCGCGGCGGTTCCCGGATCCGCGCGCGTCCACACCACGGGGTCGGGCGGGAAGATCCGCATCGTCTGCGGCCGTTTCACCGATCAGGGCCACGATCGACGGTTCCTGCTTCTCGAGGAGATGACTGAAGAGGTTCGAGCCGCCGAGAAAGCCGCTTACGAAAAACTCATCCGGATGGTCGCGCATGAGGTGGGCAACTCGGTCGCCGCTTCGAGTTCGCTGCTCCAGTCGAGCCTCTCGTACTCACGACACATTCCCGGCGAGGACCGCCGCGATTTCGAGGAAGCGGTGAGCGTCTGCCTCACCCGCCTGTCGACCCTCAACGGTTTTGTCCGCGACCTGGCCGAGGTGGTGCGCCTCCCCGAGCCGCGCCTTCAGCCGTGTGACCTCTCGTCGCTGCTTCGGGGCGCGTCCCTGCACCTGCGCGCGTCGGCCGAGAGAGTCGGGG
>JANNJB010000739.1:0-1748 GCA_031405615.1 Vicinamibacteria bacterium
CATTGACGAAAGTGGAGTTGAGGAAGTTGCGCGCCGGCGGCGACACTTGTCGTTGTCTTCACCCCACACGCCCTGGCTGCCGCCGACCTTTGCCAGGGGTGCCAGCGGAGACGGACCGCGCGGGGACCTCGTCACCGTCGCCGACTGGGCGGTGGGTGAAGTAAGAGCGGCGCTCGATCGACTCGGCGTGTCCGGCGATACGCTGCTCATCTTCACGAGCGACAACGGCCCGCACCCGGGCACAAATGGCCACGCGTCCGCAGGCGCATTCCGAGGGTACAAGTCGCACGCGTGGGAAGGGGGTCATCGCGTTCCTCTGCTCGTTCGCTGGCCGAGCCGCGTTCCCGAAAGTGCGGTGAGCCCGGAGCCCGTCGAGCTGACCGATCTCATGGGCACTCTTGCCGGCATCCTTGGCAAAGACCTGCCGAAAGACGCCGGCCCCGACAGCTACGACATTTCGCCCGCCCTGTTCGGCCGGAAACTCGACCGGCCGATCCGCCAGGCCATCGTTTCGCACTCCGTCAACGGCGCCTTCGCGATTCGCCAGGGTCCCTGGAAACTGATTACCGGGACCGACGGATCGGGCGGCTGGGTGCCTCCGGCTGACCGGCCCTCGAGCCCGGACCGCCCCGGCCAGCTCTACAACTTCGAGACGGATCCGGGTGAGTCGAAGAACCTCTACGCTGATCGCCCGGAGGTGGTGGCGCGCCTGCGCGATCTTCTCGCTTCCTATCGTGCGAACGGGCGCAGCCGCCCGTACGTCGCCTCGCCGACCCCAGCGAGGTAACGGGGCCGTTGGCTCGTCGGTCAGCTGATCCTTCGACCGCCCCGAGCAAATGGACCATGGTCGCTGACCATAGTACTATTTATCCATGGATCAAATCGCCGTCTCGAAGTTCAAGGCCACATGCTTGGCCGCTCTCGATCGGGTTCGCCGCACCGGCCGTCCGCTGCGGGTGACGCGGTTTGGAAAACCGCTCGCCGATGTGGTCCCCCCGCAGGCCACCCCCCCGGGTCCTGCGTGGTTGGGCGCCATGAAAGATCGCGGCCGGGTGAGGGGAGATCTGGTGACTCCGGTTTCAGACGCCGCTGAGTGGGATGCGCTCTCGTGAGGCTCCTGCTGGACACCCACATCTGGCTGTGGAGCCTGCTCGAACCCGAGCGTCTGTCGGGGAAGGTCGTGGAAGCCCTCTCCTCTGACGATGCCGAGCGCTGGCTGTCGCCGTTGAGCATCTGGGAGGCGTTGCTCCTGGTCGAGCGCAAGCGCCTTGAGGTCGATCGCCCTGGCGAGAACTGGATCCGGGAAGCGCTGGAGCGCGGCCCGGTTGTGGAAGCGCCGCTCAATGGCGAAGTGGTTCTTGCCAGTCGCCGCCTCAAGACTCGACATCGTGACCCCGTCGATCGATTTCTGGTGGCCACGGCCCAGGTGTTCGAACTCACGCTGGTGACCGCGGACGCTACGCTGCTGGCGCTCAAAGACGTCGATGTGTTGGCGAACACTCCGAAAGGAGCGGGCAGGTCGCGATCGAGACGGGGGTGAGACGCTCGCGCCCCGGCCGACGCGATCTGACGTTTCCCTGAATGGACGGGCGGTTGACGGAGCCGCGCAGCGAGTCCCCGGTGAAGGAGGGGTCGTCGCAGATCCAACCCACGATGTCACCAATACAGTTGTTCGGCTCGGGATCACCGCCTCCCAGCCCGGTCTGGAACAAGGGGTGCCATACGTCGAAGTCGGTGAGGTCGGTGCC
>JANNJB010000740.1:0-6037 GCA_031405615.1 Vicinamibacteria bacterium
GAGGGCCTGGCTCTCACCGCGGTCCTGGCGGTCTGGTTCGGAACGCCCGCGCTCTATTACATTACGGTGGCCCCTGCCTTCGCCCATGCGCCTTCGATCTTCGCGGTCTCGCTGCTCTTCTACCTCTGGTTTCGGGCCAGGGACAAAGACAGCGTCCTCGCCTGGGTGCTGCTGGGGTTCTGCGCGGGACTCGCGATGCTGATCCGCGAACAGGCGGCGCTGTTCCTCATCGCTCCGGGGCTCGACCTCGGCCTGCGCCTCGTGAAAGGCGACGTCAAACGTGCCCTCGAACGCGGTGTGGCGGTGCTCGGCGCCACCTTCCTCGCGTTCATTCCCCAACTCCTCGCCTACCAGGCGTTAAACGGCACGTTTGGGCCCACTCAACTCGTCCAGAGGAAGATGGACTTCGGCTCGCCGCACTTCGTGGACGTTCTTGTGAGCCCGGGGCATGGGCTCTTGTTGTGGACGCCTCTACTCATCGTGGCGTTTTTCGGTCTGGCCCGGAGCATCGGTCGGCTCGGCGCCCTGGGCGTCTTCCTGGCGGTGGCTCTCCTCGCACAGATCTACATCAACGGTTCCGTCCTCTCCTGGCATCAGGCGGGGGCGTTCGGGTCGCGGCGTTTCGTGGACTCGACCGTTCTCTTCGTTATTGGCTTCGCGTTTGGTTTGATGGCGGTTCGAACCCGAACCCAGAAGATCATCGTGGCGCTCGCTATCTGGTGGAATGTCTCTCTCATGGTGCAGTTTGGTTTGAAACTCATGGATCGTCAGCAGCTCGACTGGCCGGGCGTGGCCTCTAGGCAGGTCACCGAGGTCCCGAAGCGGATCCTCAACACGGCGAAGCTCTACTTCACCGATCCCGATGCGCTCGTGCGGAGCACAAGGTGATCCACCCTGACTGGATGAAGCAGTTCGCCTGCCCGGTGTGTCTGGACAAGGCGGGTTGCGAGAAGTGCGGCGTCAAAACCGGGGGTCACGATGTCTGCCAGAGTTCGTACGCGGCGCGCGTGTCGTGCGCCTGCGGCGGACCCAACAAGCGCGCCCTGGAGCATCGGGGCGAGGGCTTCTATTGTTCCTGTTGTTTGACCCGGTATCAGTTCGGTCCGGGCCGGGACTACGTCGACCTCCTGCCCCGCACCGATGTGGGCCGGGTGTCGCACTACGCGGATGAAGAGTTCCAGGAGCGGCTCGGGGTGCGCGAGGGACGGCCGGTGCTCTCCGCGGGGGTCAAGGCGCGGATGGTCTCGAAGATGCTGGGCCTGCGCTCCGGCGACAACGTCCTCGATCTCGGCAGCGGGGCCGGCAAGTTCGCCACGCACTTCGCGAGCGAAGGCGCCTCGGTGTGCGGCGTCGACATGGCGCCCTTCTTTCTCAAATCGGCGATCGATTCCGTCAGCCTGGTCGTGGGCGATCTGCGCCGCCTTCCTTTCCGCAACGGCGCCACCACGCGGGCCTATTCCCTCGACGTTCTCGAACACCTCGACGAGGCCGGCGTGCGCGAGGTGCTTCTGGAGGCCCGGCGGGCGGTTTCCAGGGACGGAAGGATCTTTGTCTACACGCACGCGATGGAGTCATCGAAAATCGCTTCGTTCCAGCGGGGTGTGAACACGATCGCGAAACGGCTCGGAAAGATGGGCCTCGTCGATTCCGACAAGGAGGCGATGCGGAAGAGCGACCACATCAACGCCATCCGCTCGCACGAACATTTCGACGAGATCGCCCAGTCCGCGGGCCTCAGGGTCGAGAAGCGGGTGTACTACAACGTCTTCGCGAAGGCGGTGGTGGAGGACCTGGCACTCAAGGTCATCGAGCAGCGCGGGCAGAAGAAGGCGGCGGCCTCCCCGGGCGCGGGAGCCAGCGCGGACTCGAAACCCGCGAGCCACATCATCGGCCGGCCCGCACCCTCCGCTTCCGCTCGCTTTCTGGCCCGCGGTCTCACCGAGGTCCTCATGCTGGATGTCGCCTTCTTCGGCTCGGTCCGCACTGGACCGTTTTTTGGAGTCCTGACGCCTACCGGCTCCTGATGAGAATTCTCTACGTCGCGTCGGATCAGACGCTTCCCGGAGAAACCGGCGGCAGCGTCCACGTACACGAGGTGTCGCGCGAACTCGCGAAGCGGGGCCATGAAGTCCACGCGGTGGTCCAGGATCGCGGCGAGGCGAGCCTCGGCGACGGGTACGCGATTCATCGCATCCGTTGGACGCCCTCTCATCGGTTCTTTCGATTCCGGGCCCGGCCCCAGATCGAAGCGTTGGTCGACCGCCTCAAGCCGGACGTCCTCATGGAGCGCTACTAAAACTTCGGCGGCGAAGGCATCCTCGCCGCCGAGACGGCGGGTGTCCCGAGTCTCCTCGAGGTCAACTCACCGGTCGTGGATCACGACGAATCCCTCAAAGCTGTTCTCGACGCCCTGCTCATCGTGCGTCCGATGCGGGCGTATCGAGAACGCCTGGTTCGCGCGGCATCCGCCCTGATTGCGCCCATCAAGGAGATCGTGCCGGAGTTCGCGCGGACGAAAACCCACACCGTGACCTGGGGCGCCAACGTCGAGGCGTTTCATCCCTCGCGACGAAGCGACGCGTTGCGCGCAAGCTGGGGAGCCTCGCCGCAGACGACCGTGGTTCTTTTCAGCGGCTCGCACCGGCCCTGGCACGGCGTCGCGATCCTTCGCGCCGCGGCTCGCCTTCTCAAAGATCGAACCGATGTTCTTTTCGTGCTGGCGGGAGGCGAGAAGGCAGCCATCGCGATCGATTTCAAGGGCCGAACCATCGGGCGCGTGCCCTACCGCGATATGCCCGAAGTCACGGCCTCCGCCGACATCTCGGTAGCTCCCTACGACCGTTCCCGACTGCGGTCTTTGAAACTCGGCTTCTTCTGGTCGCCCCTCAAGATCTTCGAGGCTCTCGCGAGCGGAGTGCCCACGATCACCCTCGATATCCAGCCGCTCAACGAGATCGTGCGGGAGGGACAGGAGGGTGTCTTCTTCAAAGAGAACGATCCCGCGGATCTCGCGCGCGTCATAACTTCGCTGGCCACGGATCGCGATCGGCGGCTCGTCATGTCGAAGCACGCGAGAGAACGTGCGCCGCAGTTTTCCTGGGCCGCCCATGCCGCCCAGGTCGAGTCGATTCTCATGGGGATGCGGGCCGCATGAAGATCACGCTCGTGACTGAGGTGTTTCCGCCCAGGGCGGGCGGTGCTGGCTGGTCGACCCGCGCTCTGGCCGTGGGACTCAAGGGCGCGGGCCACGACGTGAAGGTCGTGACCACCGCTTCTGGCTCTGCCGATGAGGGCGGCGTTCCGGTCACGCGTCTTCAGGGGATCACCGGCGGTCTTCGCCGCGGGCGCATGGTGGAGACGTTCCGAAAGGCGCTCGACCGAAGTCAAGGCACAGACGTCATCCACGCCCAGCATTCCCTTTCCGCCCTCGGCGCGCTGGCCCTCGAAAACCGGCCGCGCACGGTGGTGACGGTGCGCGACCACTGGCCAGTGTGCTTCTGGTCCACGCGCATGTCCCGCGGCGAACTTTGTCCGAAATGTTCGACCGGCGGGATGTGGCGCTGCATGGACGGACGCCTTCCCGCGCTGAGCGCTCCCGCCGCGATTCCCTACATGAAGTGGGACCTTTGGTCGAAACAAGCGGCGTTGCGACGGGCGGACGCGGTGATCGCGGTGAGCGAGGCGATCGCCGCCGAACTCCGCGCCGCGCAGATCGGGGCGGTCCATGTCCTGCCGAATATCGTGGACGCTCGCGAGGTGAAAACCATCGCTGACCAGACGCCCACGATTCCTCTTCCCCACCGCTTTGTCCTGTTCGTCGGAAAACTCGAGGCCAACAAGGGCGCTAAAGACCTCATCCCCGCTTTCGCGCAAGCGAAGGTGCTCCTGCCCCTGGTCATTCTCGGCAGCGGCTCCGAACAGCGCGCGATCTGCGAAGAGGCGGCGAGGCGCTCGATCGAGGTGATCACACCCGGCTGGGCGGAGCGCGCCGACGTGCTTCGCGCCATGAAGCGGGCCGAGGCCCTGGTCTTTCCGTCGACCTGGCCGGAGCCCTTGTCGCGCGTGTTGCTCGAAGCCCTCGCCCTCGGAACCCCGATCGCCGCTATGGACACCGGAGGCACATCCGAGTTGATCGAGAACGACCGTTCCGGTCTGCTCGCCCGAAACGTCGGCCAGCTCGGCGACGCACTCGGCCGAATCGTTCATGATCCGGGCGTGCGATCACGATTGAAGGACGGGGCGGAGATCCGCGCGCGCGCGTTTTCACCCGAGACCCTCGTCCCCCGCTACGAAGCGCTCTACCGGGGAGACAAGTGATGCGGGTCGCCCTTCTTTCGCGCAGTGCACATCCGCTCCACCCGCCCGGCGGCATGGAACGCGCCGTCTACTCGCTCGCGAAGCACCTGCGTGCGAAAGGCGTTGACGTCACCCTCTTCACCCGGCCCGGCAAAAACCCCGAGGCCTTCCCCGGGCACGTGGTGCCCATCAAGTATCAGCGTTTCCATCTTGGGCCGCATGGCCGCGTCCTCGATCGCACTTTCAACTACCCCACGTTCAGCACACTGATGGGCAAGGAGGTGGCGGCCCGGGTTCGCGCCGGCCTTATCGACATCGTGGACGCGCAGGGACTCACCGCTCTCGGCTACGGTCGCGAGAAGCAGAAGGACCGACGCCTCAAGGCCCCGCTGGTCATGAATCCCCAAGGCATGGAAGAGCACCACGTGCGCGGATTCAAGGCTTTGGCCCTGAGCCGGCTGAAGCAACTCTCGAGAGAGGCGGCCCAGCTCGCCGACTGCGTGATCGCCACCGACGAGGCGACAAAAGATGATGTGCCGCGCCTCCTCGATGTGGATCCGGCCCGCGTTCGGGTGATTCCAAACGGCGTGGATCTTGAAGAACTCGAAGCCCTCACCCCCCACGACGCGATGCCCTTCACCTTCGAGGTTCTGCCGTGGATGTCGATGCGGCAGCCGCTTTTCATTTCCGTGGGTCGGCTCGAGTCCTACAAGGGCTTCGCCGATTCACTCGAAGCGTTCAAGCGGGCGGCGCCGTCCTTGCCTCAGGACTGGGGCTGGCTGGTGGTGGGGGAAGGCCCGCTTCGTCTCTCGCTCCGCGCCGCCGCCTCTTCGATCAGCGACCACGTTCAGTTCACAGGCCGCGTCGGGGAACAGGCCCTGCACGCGCTTTATGCCGCCTCCGATATTTTCCTCCACCCCACGCGTTTCGAGGGTTCTTCGCTCGTGACCCTCGAAGCCATGGCCCACGGCCTGCCCGTGATCGCCACTCGAGCCGGAGGGATCCCGGACAAGGTGAAGGATGGTGTGAACGGCCTGCTTGTGAACCCGGGTGACGTCGATGCGCTCGCGAAAGCCATCCGGACCCTCGCAAACGCTCCGGCGGAGATGGCGAGGATGAAGACCGAAACGTCCCGGCTGCTCGAGCCTTTCCTCTGGCCACGCATCGCCGATCGCGTGATCGTCGAGTACGAACGCCTGATCCACGAGGGGAAGAGGCGGTGAACCCCGAAGAGTATCGGCGGATGGCCGACCTCGAAGGGGTCCAGTGGTGGTACGTCGGAATGCGGCGGATCGCAGGGGCGCTTCTGACTCCGCTTCTCGAGACGGGCGCGGAACGACCGCGACGGCTCCTCGACGCGGGCTGCGGCACCGGCTGGAACCTCCAGGACCTGACCGCCTTCGGCGAAACCCACGGTGTCGATCTCTCGCCGCTCGCCGTGATCACCACGCAGCGGCGCGGCGGTCGGGTGGTCCAGGGGAATCTGCTCGGCCTGCCGTATGCGGACGGCAGCTTCGACGTGGTGACGTCGTTTGACGTCCTCTACCACGCGTGGATTCACGACGACATCCAGGCGGTCCGCGAACTGGCCCGCGTCCTCAAGCCGGGCGGACTGATCCTGGTGAAGGTTCCTGCGCTAAAGGTCCTCTGGGGCGCCCATGACGAGGCGGTGCATTCGCGACACCGCTACACCCGCGGCGAGATCGAGACCCTTCTCGAGCGCGCGGGCCTCGGGCTCATC
>JANNJB010000741.1:0-4681 GCA_031405615.1 Vicinamibacteria bacterium
AGGCTGCGCGGTGAGGGGGGCTTCGGTCCTTCGCTTCGCTCAGTCTCGAATCCAACCCGGACTTGGTAGTGTGGCGGGGCTTGGTAGGGCCTGCCGCGGGTGGGCATATTCGCTGGGCGGAAATGCGTAGCCGGCGTGAGACGACTGAGGCTTGGGCTGGTAACCTTGTTGTTCCCGTACCCGTCGCGGAGAGATGCGAGAGTGGTTTAATCGGCACGCCTGGAAAGCGTGAGTAGGGGTGACCCCTCTACCGAGGGTTCGAATCCCTCTCTCTCCGCCAGCTCTTCGGGGCCGAAGGCCCCGAAAGCTGACGTCGAGAGAGGGCGTCGGTCCTTCGCTGGCGCTCAGTCTCGAATCCACCTGATCCAGCCCGGAGAGCCGGCTGCTATTTTCGGCGGTCCCGGAAGAAGCTGCGCATGAGTTCCCTGCACTCTCGCTCCCGTACGCCCGGGACGACTTCGATCCTGTGGTTCAAACCCAGATTCTCGAGGCGCAGGAGGCTCTCAATGGCGCCCCATTTGGGTTCTCGTGCCCCGTAGACCACCCGGGCTACGCGAGCGTTCACGAGGGCTCCGGCGCACATCAGACATGGCTCCACGGTGACCACCAGCGTCGTGCCCTGCAATCGGTAGTTGGCGAGCTTCCGGGCCGCCTCACGCAGGACGACGATCTCCGCGTGCGCGGTCGGGTCTTGCGAGGATATGGGCTGGTTGAACCCCGAGGAGATCACGGCGCCCTCGCTGTCCGCGAGTACCGCACCTATGGGCACCTCGCCCGCGGCGGCGGCCCGCTCGGCCTGCGCCAGGGCCAGGGTCATGAGTGGCTCGAAGGCTTCGGTCGTCAAATCTAGTTCGGCCGCCGGGCCGGGCTGAGGCGTGCACGGTCCTCGCGAGTGATCAGGCCCACGGTCCAAGCCAGTACCATCAGGCCGATGACGGAGAGCACACCCGCAGATAAAGCGGTGATCACTCCCGTGGCGAGCGGCCGAAGCAGGAGCGCGAGGCCCGAGGAAACGAAAGCAATGGCGGTCAATCGCCCCGCGATCCGGGGCCAGGTGATCTCTGGGAGCAACAGGCGGTTACCTCTCATCATCAGGAAGAGCGAAAGACCGTATGCGACCATTGTGGCCCAGGCCGCCCCCCAGTATCCGTAATCTGGAACGACGAGAAAGTTGGCCGCCAAATTGAATCCAGCCGCCAGGATGTTGACCCGAGCCGCCCCCGACAGATCCTGAGTCATCGTCCCGGGGACAAGCTGCTGGAGCTGGGAGAGCGAGAACAGGACATAAGCGCCAACCACGACGGGAAGCAAGTAGCCCGACTCCGCGTAGTCGGGCCCGGCGAACCAGGTGGTCAGCGCGGGGCCGGATGCCACCGAGAAACTGACCGCCGCAATCCCGGCGAGAGCGAACAATCGAGTCGAGTGGTCAATGAAGCGCGCGAACTCCTTCCGGCCACGGGCCAGGATCTCAACACAGGTAGGAAGAAACGTGAGATTCACGGCCGCCAGGGCCATCAAGGTGGGAGAAGCAAGGCTATAGGCGAGTCCATAGATCGCCAGCGCGCCTGTTCCGTGAAAGTAGGAGATGACCAGGTAGTCGGAGGATTGAAGGCTCCACAACGCGAGGGCGAGGGGCACGACCGGAAGTGCCGAGCGCAGGGCGCTTGCGAGAAACGGACGATCCAGGGCGAAAGGACCCTCCGCTCGCCGAAGCGAGTAGGCCGCCGCGATGGACGCCCCCACCAGGCTCAAGAGGGCGGGGCCAAGAAGGGCGCCGTAGGCCCCGTATCCGGCCAGGACGAAGGCGATCGCTAACAACACGCCACCAAAATCCATGAGGACGCCGTTCCCGGCTATGAAGCGGAGGTCCTGGCGAACTTGCGGGAAGACGGTGGCCACCTCCCGCGCGGCCGTGGCTATGGCGAGCAGTCCGAGGGGCAGGAGGACCGGGACCAGGGGCGAAAGAGCCGAGCCCAGAAAGCCCTGCTTGACGGCTGCGAAGATCACCGCCACCCCGAAGATCGACACTACGCTCGAAAACAACAGGACGGTTAGGACGGCCGGGCGGGTCGGACGGGTCAAGTGAACGAGGCGCAACGCGTAACCGGTGTTGATCCCGAGGAGGAGCATCGGTGTGATCCACCCGGTGAAAGCGTTCCCCAGGTTCAAGACCCCGACTTCGGCGGGCGGAAGGACCCGCACGAGCACCGGTATCAGCAGCAGACCACGCAGCCGCAGCACCGCTTGAAGCGCGAGGCCTAGAAGGGCGCGACGGGCAAGACCGCTTCGCAGCGGCGAGACGTCTTTAGCGGGAACTGCGGAGGCCAATCTGGCTATTCTCTTCCAAACTACCGTCTCCTTGGTCGACCTACGCGACGCGGCGGGATAGATTTAGCTGATGCTCGCGATTCCACCGGTCCCCTCAGGTCAGGATGCCTCTTGAGCCTGAGGATCATCGTCATCTCCGGCCAGTTTCGTCCGTTGGTTGGAGGCACGGAGGTTCAGACCGCCCGGCTGGCGCGCGCGAGTGGGCGGCCCGTGGACACCACGTGGAGATCTGGACCCGTCGCATCGAGGCCGAACACCCACCCGAGGAGGCAGAAGGCGGAGCTTTGGTGCGTCGACTGGGTTGGGCCAGTCGGGCGAGGGTGTTCCGCCTGAGGCGGTTGGAAAAAGCCCACTTCTCTCTCTCTCTGCTGATCCGGCTCGTTGCCCGGAAGAACGCCTACGATGTGGTGATCGCCCAGCAGGCCCTCTACCCGGCGGTCGTGGCCGCGTTCGCCGCCTGGTTGACCGAAAAGCCTCTGGTGGTTCGCATAGCCAGCACGGGCGCGACCAGCGACTTCGAGAGCTGGGGGGCGCTCACGAAGCCGACGTTCAGCCTTCTTCGGTTTGCGAGTCGGGCTTTGATCGTGATGAATCGGCAGGGCGCAAGCGAAGCTCGCGTGAACGGGTTCTCGCCGGAGCGCATTCACAGGATTCCCAACGGCCTTGAGCCGGGCCCGACTCCGCGACCCCGGCCCACGTCGCGACCGCCTCGTGTGGCCTATGTTGGAGCCTTTCGTAGTGAAAAGCGGGTCGATCTGCTCTTGCGGGCCTGGTCGCTCGCGGGCGCCCCCGGCGAACTCCTGCTCGCAGGCGAAGGTCAGTTGCGAGCGTCTCTCGAAGCCCTCTCGAAGCAACTCGGAATTACCCCCGTGTTCCTCGGAAACGTCGAGGATCCTCGTCAGTTGCTGCGAGACTCGGACATCTTTGTGATGGCCTCCGATGCCGAGGGAATGTCGAACGCGCTCCTTGAGGCGATGGCCGAAGGCTGCGCCTGCCTCGCAACCTTCGTGGGCGGGAACGTCGATTGCCTCGCACCCGAGATGGAGACGCCACCCGAGCGGGGCGTGATCGTGAAGGGGACCGCGGGCTGGCTGGTCGGGTGTGGGGACGAAGTGGCCATGGCCGCCGCGCTCCGGGCCATGTGTGACGAACCTGATCTGAGGGAGAGACTCGGTCGGCTCGCGAGAATGAAGATTCTCGCCGAGCACTCCCTGGATCGCACCGCCGCCGCCTACATCAATGTCTTCGAGAGCTTCGAAGTGGTGCGATGAACGAAGAGGGGGACGACCTTCGGTTTGCTTTCGGGCGGAACTGGGAAGACTTCATCCGCAAGAGCTTCTCCGAGGAGCGGGTAGAGCTCTCTCGCCGTCACCTCCTGGACTTCCTTGGCCTTAGAGACCTGAAGGGGCATTCGTTTCTGGATATCGGCTGCGGCAGCGGCATCCACTCGCTCGCCGCCTTTCGCTCGGGCGCCACGACGATCTTTGGCTTCGACTACGATCAGAATTCCGTCAAGGCCAGCCGGGTTTGCCACGAGCACGCGGGCCGACCGGCTAACTGGACCGTCGTGCAGGGGTCGGTGCTGGATGACGCTTTCATGGAGAACCGTGTTCCCCAAGCGACGCTCGTGTACTCCTGGGGCGTCCTGCATCACACCGGCGACGTATGGAGAGCGATCCGGAACGCCGCAGGAAGGGTTGCCCCCGGGGGTTTCTTCTATATCGCTCTCTACTCGATCGACGCCGGCGTCAAGCCATCTCCCGAATTCTGGCTTGAGGTCAAGCAACGGTACAACCGAGCCGGCTGGATCCTTCGGCAGGCGATGGTGGCCTGGTACATCTGGCGGTTCATGGGCGTGGTGGGACTCTGGCGGCGGTTACGGGTGGACAGGCGCGCGCGCGGAATGAGTCTCCTGGTTGACATTAGGGACTGGCTGGGTGGCTGGCCGATGGAGTACGTCAAGGACGCCGAGGTCGCGCGCGTCTGCGAGGAGTTGGGATTGACCCAAATACGAACCAAGACCGGCGAAGCGTGTCACGAGTATCTGTTTCAGCGGATCGGGCCCCACGGCGAGCCGCTTCGCAGGCACTCGGAGCGAGAGTGACCCTGAACGTCGAAACCCTTCCTCACCACGCACGGCGCTATGCGTTCCGGTACACCTCACGGCGATGGCCGATCCTGAAGATCAGGACGATGTGCGCGTCATCGTCGACGGTATAGAGAATTCGATATTCGCCCTGTCGAACTCGCCACGCATTCGATGCTCCCGCAAGTTTTTCGCAGCCGGAAGGTCGCGGCGTGTTCGCCAGAGTGCGGATGCGATTAACGATGCGAAGGCGGTCGGCCTTCGACC
>JANNJB010000742.1:0-2993 GCA_031405615.1 Vicinamibacteria bacterium
GGTTCACATCCAGCAGCCGCGAGAGGCTCCGCCCGAGAAGACCGGTGGCGGCGACGAGCGCCAGCGCGATCGCGATCTCCGAGACCACCAGGGCCGAGCGAAGCCGCTGGCGTCCCCCCGATCCCCGCGCGCCGTCTTTGAGCGTCTCCACAACCTTGCCGGACGACGTTCGAAGCGCGGGCAGCAGGCCGAACAGGATCCCCGTGGCGAGACAGACGCCAAAAGTGAAAGCCAGCACGCCCGGCTCGACCTCAAGGCCCTTGAGAAAAGGAAGCGTCGCGAGCTGACTCGCCGGGATGGCCGCAACCATCGTGCGAACGCCCCAGCCTGCCCAAAGAAGGCCGAAGGCGCCTCCCGCGAGGGAGAGCAGCACGCTCTCGGTCAGGAACTGCAAGACGATGCGGCCGCGCCCGGCGCCCATGGCGAGGCGGATCCCCACCTCGCGCTGGCGGCTCATGGCACGCGCGAGCAGCATGTTCGCGACGTTGGCGCAGGCGATGAGAAGCACCGCGGCCACCGCCGCGAAGAGACCGAGGACGAGCGGCTGAATGGGGCCCACGAGCGCGTCTCGCAACGGAACCACGCGGAGGCCGGTTTCCTTGTGCCATTGTGGGTCGAGCTGCGCGCGCGTCGCGGCGATCGAGACGAGTTCGGCGTTTACAGCCTCCGAGGACACGCCGTCACGCAGGCGACCGATGGCCCACATCCAGTGCGTGAACCGGCGCTCGGACATCACCTCGCTCGGCGAAAGTGTCGCGAAGACTTCCGGGTCTCCGAGCCGCGCGAAGTGGAACTCCGCGGGGAGAACGCCGATCACTGTGAACGGCGCGCCACTCAACGTAACCGGCTTGCCAACAATCGTCGGGTCGCCGCCGAATCTGCGCTGCCAGAGGCCGTGGGAGAGGACCGCGACCGTCCGGGTCAGGGCCGGCTGATCCTCCTCGGCGCGAAACGTCCGGCCAAGCAGCGGCTGGACGCCAAGCACATCGAAGAAGTTCGCCGACACGCGCGCGGCGGCGAGCCGCTCCGACCCCTCGACGGTCTTGAGCGCGAAACCGTCGTAGGCATACCCGGCCACGCCTTCGAAGGACCCGGCCTGATCGCGCACGTCCCGAAAATCGGGATAGGAGACCTGGCGCGTCTGCTGTCGGGGCTCGGTCTCAAAGACGTGCATCAGCCGATCAGCGTCGCGGTAGGGCAGGCCCTTCAGAAGGACGGCGTTCACAACCGTGAACACCGCCGAGTTGGCCCCTATCCCGAGGCCGAGGGTCGCCACCGCCACGAACGTGAAGGTCTTCGCCTTCCGCAGGCTGCGGACCGCGTACCGGACGTCCTGGGTGAATGTCTCGACAAGTCGGCGGACGGTGTGGGGCATCAAATCACTCCCTGTTACTGGCTTGGACGCACGCGACGAGGCTTTGGTCAGCAAGCCGGATGCCAGCGATATTCGCGAAGGAGTATCTTTCCAGAGCTTTGGCGACATCGAGAAAGACCACCGCTTCCACACGAAGGCCACGCACGACCATTCACCTGGCCCGGGAGTGGTCCTTCAACGAAAGCAAGCGGATCGGCACCGCGGGCGGCTTCGGGGACGTCTTCGAGGGCAAGGGGGACGATGGGAGCGTCGTGGCGGTCAAGCGAATCCGCCGCGTGACCCCCGGCCTTGCGACCGGGGAGATCCGGATCGCGCGGACGCTCATGTCCCGGCGCAGCGAGCATGTCATCCCCATCCTCGACGCGGGCAAAGACCCCGAGAGCGGCTTCAACTACATCGTCATGCCACGCGCCAAGGAAAGCCTTCAAG
Source organism: Vicinamibacteria bacterium (assembly GCA_031405615.1). Lineage (GTDB taxonomy): Bacteria > Acidobacteriota > Vicinamibacteria > Fen-336 > JAGNNV01 > JAGNNV01. The sequence continues at coordinate 1,805 of JANNJB010000742.1, forward strand.
ACCTCCTCGACCGCGACGGTCCGCTGGTGGATGAAGACGCGATGGGCGTGCTCATGGACGTCCTTTTCGGCCTCTTGGAAATGAAACGCATCGTCCACGGCGACCTCAAGCCCGCGAATGTTCTTCTGCACGAAGGCCGGTGGAAGCTCGCGGACATGGGCATCGCCCGACTCGTCGATGACGCTCCCTCGTCGCTGACCATCCGGATGTTCGTGAGTGAGGCCTACGCGGCGCCCGAACAGTGGCGATTCGAGCCGGCTACCCACCCGACCGACGTCTACGCATTCGGCTGCCTCGCCTACGCGGTTCTGACCGGTTCCCCGCCCTTCCTTGGCCCCTCGCAGGAGGAGTATTGCGTCCAGCACCTCAAAGCAACGCCGCGGCCGCTTCCCGCTTCGCCCGCGGTCCGGGCCCTGGTACAGATGTGCCTGACCAAGGATCGCGCGGCCCGCCCATCGATCGATACGGCGATTACGCTGCTGAAACGGGCCTGGGGCAAAGCCCTGTAGGGGCACGCTGCGCGTGCCCCGACTCGCGCGTGGCCGACAAGAACGTCCGCGAACGGGCGATCGTTGTCCGTTTGTGGAAATCCCAGGGCCCAAATCCGCGCCAAACCGTGGCATGGGACTTGATACCTCGCCCCCCGATGCTCGATCGACTCACCTCCCATGCTGCCGCCGCTCTGCGGTCGATGAAGCGGATGCCTTTGATCGTGGGCGGGGCCATCGCCACCGTCGCCGTCGCCGTCGGTCTCAACCTCGCGGTCTTTGGTCTCGTCCATAGGGCCCTCCTGGCTGCCCCGGCGTTCGTTGTCGATCCCGCCCGCGTGGTCACGCTGGGTTTCGGGGGCCCGGACGAGGACAACCGCCGCGCGACCATGAGTTCGACGTCCTACGTCGCGTTCCGCGCTATCAAGGAAGGCGTGACCGCGATCCAGTCCGCGGCCGCCTTTCAGCGAACCGCAGCGACCATCCTCGTCGACGGCGACCAGCGCAACACGAACGCGATGCTCGTCTCGGGAGACTACTTCGATTTGCTTGGAGCGAGACCCCTGCTCGGCCGCGTCCTGGGCCCGGGCGACGATGAATCCGGAGCGGCCGCGCCCGCGGCCATTCTGACCCACGCCTTCTGGCGGACCGTTCTGCAGGAGGACTCGGAAATCATCGGCCGACGGATGAGGATCGCGGGG
>JANNJB010000743.1:0-3260 GCA_031405615.1 Vicinamibacteria bacterium
TGTCAGCCCACACCCGACCGCAAGCGGCGGAGGGCCCGCAGTAAGCTAGCCACGCCATGCGCCCGCTTTCATCCAACCTCACAGACGAGCACAAGCGGCCCTATTTCCTGTGGGACGAGGACATCTCCCTCCGGGAGTTCAAGCAGCGGCTCCGCGGGCCCGACGCCGCAGATCGCCTTCAGATGCTGGCCAAACTGACGCGGGAAGCGCGGGACATCGATGTGTGGATGTTCATCACGCCTCAGGAAGCGGCCGATGCGCTGCCTCTCCTCACGCGCAAGCTCGGACGGCGCCAGGGCTTCTGGGATTTCCTGATCGAGGGCTTCAGGCGACATGGCGTCATCGCCCGATAAGCTGACGGCGCTTCAGCGGGACCTCCTTCTCGCGTTCTTTGAACGGGAGCAAGGCTTCTTCCTCACGGGCGGCGCGGCCCTCGCCGGCTTCTATTTCCACCACCGGGAAACGACCGATCTGGACTTCTTCACGCATGACAGGGCGGGTGAGTACGTGCTCGTGCATCGGGTCCTACGGTGCGCTGAGCGTTGGAAGAGACTCGATCTCGGCGCCCGAGAGCTTCGCGAGCGGGAGTGCGGAGGCACTGCGGGCCCTTGCGATGGTGACCCTCGGCCACGAACGAGCCAGGGAGGCGTGTGATTCCGCCATGCGTTTCCTGCCGCGCCCGGGGACCAGCCGAAGCCTGGGGTCCTGGACTGCGGTTCTTCACCTGACGCAAGCCCTCTGCCTGAGCGGCCGCAGAGAAGAGGGGGCTCTTCTGCAAGCCGACGCGGAGAAGATCGCCCTCGAATGGGTCTGCGGCAGCAGTGTTCCGGCCAGAACCGCGGCGGGGATCGCCGCCGCCTGCGGCCTCAACTGGTCACGCGCTGAGGAACACCATCGAGCCGCCATCGCGCGCATGGATGAGATTCCTGACCGCACCGCGCAACCGATCACACGCTACTGGTACGCAGACATGCTCGTCGAGCGGGCCGCGCCGGGAGATCTTGAATCGGCCCGGGCTCTTCTCTCTGACACGATCGCAGAGAGCGAAGCCATCGGCCTCCGGTTGTACGCACGCCTCGCCCGCGAACGGCTCGCGCGGGCCTGACCTGTAGATCCCACTCTTTAGGGAGTTACAGCGCCGCGGCCGTCGCCTCGTAGCGCTTCACCTTAATTTTTCCTTCGCGCTGGCGGACTTGAGCAAGATCGAACGCGAGCTGCAGACGAAGCCACAAACCAGCATTCGACCACCCGGCTTTCTCCAGGCATATCGCCATCTCAGCCGAAATCCCGGCATGGCCACTGATGACGCGCGCGAGGGTGTGCCGGGCAACGCCCAACGCTTTCGCCGCGTCGGTGACGCTCCAGCCTAGCGGTTCGATCAGGCCTCGGTCAGCCGACCCGAGGCGTACTTGTGCAGGAGGCTCGAAATTAAGGTCTGGTAAGGCAGGCCTTCGGCGAGCGCACGCTTCTGGATGGCCTCCAGATCCCGGCTTGAGAGACGGATATTCAACCGGCGATCCTTGCGAAATGTCGCGGTGGCGTAGCGGACATAGCGGGCCCGTCCAGCCTTGCCCCCACGCACCGAACGCCACTCGCCGCCTTCGACGGACTCGAGCATGTCTTTTTCAGTCGGTTCAAGCTTCATGATCGTTCGGGTTCCTTTCCCAGGTATTCCTTCGTGGCTTTACGGCTCGGGATGATCGTCTTCAGGAACACCAGTCGTTCGTCTTCCACAAACGGCACCAGATACACGTAATTGTCGCGCCTCACGACGAAGATACGCTGATCCGCGTACCGGGCCTCGTTCGGATGTTCGAGGACGTCGAGCAGGTCGCCGCTCTCGATATGGAACACGACATCTTCGAACCCGATCCCCCGTTCAGCCTTGAGTCGCGCGTTCTTCGTGTCGTCCCAATCGAAGTACTTCACCGAAATCGAGTGTACCAAACGTGTGCCTATCAGGCACACATCAGGCGGCGCAGGGCGCAGGGCGTCAAATCACCCGAATGGCCTGCCGAAATGGCCGAAGCGGCCGGCGATGGCGGCGCCGCAATGCTCACAGTGGCCCGTATCAAGAGGGGCGCACGGCGCAGGGTTCAAGGGATTAGCAGGGCAGGCCGAGGAGAACGGGAACAGAGATGTCCTCGTCGATGGCGGGCCAGTGGATGCCGTAGCCATGCCCCGAGAATTCGAATTGGGCTCGCTCCTCGGGTGAAGCGTCTCGGAGCCGAGGAAACCATTCGAGCGGAACGGTGAGTGAGCGGCCATCGCGGAGCCTCACTACAAAGGCGTCCTCGATGAACTCGATCGCCTCCGCTCGAGGGCGATCAAGAACCGAGGTGTTCATGCCACCGCTTGACGAAGAGGGTTTGGTGTTCAAAGGTCAGCTCCCTGATACGGCGGAGTTCGGCGGGGTTGAAGCCCTCGGAGAAATCGAGACGGACGGGCGTGAGCCAGTACTTCGCGATGGCATCGACCTTGCGGATGTGGATGTGTGGAGGCTCTTGGCCTTCCCGGGAGAAGAAGTGAAATCGGAAGCCATCGACGATGAGGATGGTCGGCATGCAGTGTCTTTCATTGGTGTTTTCGGCGATGTCGATTGTACTTCCGCGGGTAGAAAGTGTCAGGCTGCCCCCAGGAGGGCGCGCGCGACGGCCTTGGGCTCGGCGGACGCGACCCGCAACAAGGCAAGCGCTGGGCCATCCGGCCTGCGTCGACCCTGCTCCCAGTTCTGCAGAGTAGCCGTGCTCACCCCGATCATCTGCGCGAATTCCGTCTGAGACTTCCCTAGGCGAGCGCGGATCGCCTTCACATCCGCTGGCGCGAACGCGAAAACACGAGACGGCTTTGCGATGCCCCGATGAATGCGCCCGCCTGCTTCACACTGAGCAGCAGTTGATCGAAAGCGCCTTTTTTCAAGGGAACTCCTCACGAACGAGCCGGGATACGCTCTGGTCGGATCTGCGGTCAAGTCTCCCTGCTCAGGTCGCAACAGGAGCGGAATCTGCAAACGCTCGATAGTGATCGTCGTCAAGGTGCTTGCGTACGAGACCTGTGAAAACCAGCGTCTCGACGACGAGCACAATCGGAGTATACGCCAATGACGTACGTCAGATCTGCTCCGCAGGCCTGCCGAAATGGCCGAAGCGGCCGGCGATGGCGGCGCCGCAATGCTCACAGTGGCCCGCATCGTCGAGGGCGTAGGTGAGGATCTCGTACCAGTCGCGTTCGATCACCGGTCTCCCTCAGCCGGGGCAGTG
>JANNJB010000744.1:0-2913 GCA_031405615.1 Vicinamibacteria bacterium
ACCTCGTAGACCCGGGCTCCGGCCTTGAAGAGCTTCGCGGTGATCTCGGGCTCGATGCCGAAACGGTTCGAGTGGAGCGGCATCGGCTTCAGGATGTCCGCGCGGATCGCTTTGAAACACGTTTCCATGTCGGTCATGGTCGTGTTGTAGAGGACATTGGTCACGAGATTGAGGAACAGGTTCGCGAGGTAGTGCGTGAACAGGTGGCAGCGGTGCCTTCCGATGAAGCGCGATCCGAACACCGCATCGGCCTTGCCCTTGATGATCAGGTCGAGCAGGTCGGGATACTCCTCGGGCGAATACTCGAGGTCGGCGTCCTGGACCACGATCACGTCCCCGGTCGCCTCCTGGATCCCGCGCCGCACCGCGGCGCCCTTCCCCTGGTTCTTCTCCTGGTGGAAGAGTTTGAAACCCTTCGGGCCGGCGAGCCGGTCCAGGATCTCGCGCGAGCCGTCGGTGGAGGCATCGTTGACGATGATGACCTCCTTGCGGATCCCGGGCACCGCGAAGACGCGGTCGATGATCTCCTCGACCGTGTTCTTCTCGTTGAAGACCGGGATGATGACCGAGAGGAGCGGGTCCGGGAGGGGGTTCGGTCTTCTCATCGAGCCGTACTGTATCCCTGAGGGTGAGCCTTCCGCCATTTCCACGCGGTTTCGACGATCTCGTCGATGGCCGTGATCGCCGGCTCAAAACCGAGAACAGTCCGCGATCGCATGGGCACGGCCACCAGGGCGGGAGGATCGCCGGCGCGCCGCGGGCCGACCGAGTGCGGGACCTTTCTTCCGGTCACCCGCTCAGCGGATTGGATCACCTCGCGCACCGAGGTGCCCCGTCCCGTGCCGAGGTTGATCGGCGTGAAGGGCGCTTCCGTCCGATCCACGGCGCCGAGCGCCAGCGCGTGGGCCCGGGCGAGGTCGTCCACATGGATGTAGTCGCGAAGGCATGTTCCGTCGGGGGTCGCGTAGTCGTCTCCGTACACCGTCAATGGCCCGCGCCGTCCTTCTGCCGCGTCGATGGCGAGGGGAATCAGATGCTCCTCGTGCCGATGGTCCTCGCCGAGGGACCCGTCGCGGCGGGCGCCCGCCGCGTTGAAATACCGCAGGGCGATCGCCCGGAGCTGGCCGATGCGCGCGTAGGCTTCGAGCGCCTGTTCGAAAGCGCGCTTCGATACCCCATAGGGGTTCACGGGCTCTTTCGGGTGATCCTCGTTGAGCGGCCCCTGCGGCGCCCCGTAGGTGGCACAGGTGGAGCTGAAGATGAACCGCTTCACGTCGGCGGCCTTGGCGGCGTCTAAAAGGATGAGACCCTTGATGAAGTTCGTCTCGAAGTACGAGCGTGGATCCTTCATCGAGCCCGCGACGGAGAGGAGGCCCGCGAAATGGACGACCGCGTCCTGGCCCAGCAGCGCCGTCTTCATCGTCTCGAGGTCGCCGATGTCGCCGCGAACGAGCCGGGCCCCGCCTTGGACCGCTTCCTCGTGCCCGGCGGAGAAATCGTCGATGACCGTGACCTGATGTCCCTGGGCCAGCAGTTCGGCGACCGTGTGGGAGCCGATGTACCCGGCCCCGCCCGTGACCGCGACCTTCAAACTATCGCCTGCCCACGCCCACGTATTCGAAGCCGAGCGCCTTCACCGTCTTCGGGTTGAAGATGTTCCGGCCGTCGAAGATGAGCGGACGGCGCATGAGCGACTTCATCCGGCCGAAGTCGGGCTCGCGGAACTCATTCCATTCGGTGGCGAGCAGGAGCGCGTCCGCGCCTTCGAGCGCCTCGTAGGCGTTCTTGGCCCAGTGGACCGAGGTTGGGAGCGAGCCCTTCGCGTGATCCATGGCCTTGGGGTCGTAGGCCGAAACCGACGCGCCCTTCGCGAGCAGACCCTCGATGATGAAGAGGGCGGGGGCCTCGCGGATGTCGTCGGTGCGAGGCTTGAAGGCCACGCCCCAGACCGCGATCTTCTTCCCGGAGAGCCCTCCGAGCATGCTCTCCATGCGGGGCAGCATGATGGTCTTCTGTCTGGAGTTCACCCGCTCGACCGCGGCCACGATCTCCATCGGAGCGCCGTGTTCGCGGCTGGTGTGGTCGATGGCCTTCACGTCCTTGGGGAAACACGAACCGCCGTAGCCGAGGCCCGGGAACAGGAAGGCGGGGCCGATGCGCGAGTCCGTAGCCATGCCCTTTCGGACCATCTCGACATCGGCGCCGGTGGCGTCGCACAGGTTCGCCACTTCGTTCATGAACGAGATACGTAGAGCGAGCATCGCGTTCGACGCGTACTTCGTGAGTTCGGCCGAGACGTTGTCCATGGCGAGGATGGGCTTGCCGGTGCGGACGAAGGGTTCGTACAACTCCCGCATCACCGCTTCGGCCGAAGGGTCCGAGGTTCCGATGACCACCCGATCGGGCTTGAGGAAGTCATCGACCGCCGCTCCCTCCTTCAGGAACTCCGGGTTCGAAACGACGCTCACCGGATGTTTGGTCCGCGCCTCGATCGCCGCCCGGACCTTGGCCGCGGTGCCCACGGGCACCGTCGACTTGTTCACCACGATCTTCGGCCCGTTCATGGCGTCGGCGATCTGTTCGGCAACCTTGAGGACGTACTGGAGGTCGGCGGAGCCGTCCTCATCCTGCGGGGTTCCGACCGCGATGAAGAGCACGTCGCATTCGCGCACCGCGACCGAGATGTCGGTAGTGAAGCGAAGGCGGCCATAGGCGACGTTTTGGACCACGATCTCGGCGAGTCCGGGTTCGTAGATCGGAATCTGGCCGGCGAGGAGCGCCTTGATCTTGGCCTCGTCGATGTCGACCCCGATAACGCTGTTGCCGTTCTCGGCGAAACACGCGGCGGCGACGAGACCGACATATCCCGTACCGATAACCCCGATTTTCATGCGGTCTTGAAGTCCTTGCTGG
>JANNJB010000745.1:0-1791 GCA_031405615.1 Vicinamibacteria bacterium
GGCTCGTGGCGAGGGGCGCCGCCCGGAATCTCACTTCACGCCGGCCGCGCAGGCCGAAGAGTGCTAAGTCCCGCTCGAAGTGGGTCGACCGGCCTTCGAGGACCCGGGCAATCGACCGCGTGACTTCGCCCGCCACCTCCTTGGGAAGGAGCGAGGCGAGAGGTGAGTCGACGATCCGCGAGGGATCGCCGCCGAGGAGCCGGGACGCCGCGCTGTTCACGCGCTGGACGCTCTGAGCGCTGTCGAGCACGACCACACCGGTGCCGATGGTTTCGAGAACCGTTTCCATCAGCCGCCGCCGCTCATCGATCTCCTGGTTCTTCCGGGTCAGGTCCGAGCGGGAGAACTCGACTTCTTCCTCCGATCGCGCGAGCTTCTCCGACATGAGGTTGAAGGCCTGGATGAGTTTCACGAACTCCTCATCGGTCTCGTCCTTCTCGACCCGCACCCCGCGCTCACCCGCGGCGATGCGTTCGGCGGCGAGGGCAACGTTGCGCACCGGTCGGGCGAAGCGCCGGGCGAGGACGAAAGGCAACCACGACGCGCCCACCAGGGTGAGAAGAGCGGGGAAGAGGAACAAGGAGATGTAGAGGGAAGAGATGGGACCACGTTCCGCGCGCAGCTTCTCGAAAGTGTCGAGCCTGCGGTCGAGGTTCGCGACCAGCGCCTCCTGGTCTCCGCCGCCGCCGCGGCCCACGATCACCACGGACCCGGATGCGTCCGGCACCATGCGCGCGGCCAGGCGCAGGTCCTGTCCGTCGCGGTTCGCCGAGAGTTCAGCGTGACGCCCGGCGCGCGCTTCACTCGCGAGGCTTGCGATTTCCGTGCTCAAGAGCGGCGACCGGCCGTAGACCGCCTCGATCTCGTCGCGCGCGTTGAGGATGATCAGCAGGTCGCTGTCATTGGGCAGCCCCAGGCCCTGGGACGCGAGCGGCGCCTCCGGCTCCTTGAGCCGACGTCGGCCGAGTTCCGCGGCGGCCGAGGAGGCCAGGGCGCGGACCGAACGCAGCCGCTCCTCCTCCAGGCGCAGCGCCACCGCCTTGGCCGCTCCGGCCATGCCCGAGGCGTCGAAACTCAGCCACCTCGACGAACTGTCCCGCAGCAGCGAGCCGCCCACGCCGATAAGGACAATGGACGGGATCAGGCCCATCACGAGCAGAGCAAGGACGAGCCGGAGTCTCAGACGCGCGCCGACCACGCCCCGGCGTGAATCCAGGAAAACCCGGACCAGGTTGCGGATCAGGACGAAGAGCACGACCAGCAGCAACGTCAGGTTGACCACCGAAAGCGCGAACAGCAGAACCGATGCCGCGAAGTCGGTGCCGATATTCGGATTCCGGCTCGCCACCACGCTCAACCCGATGCCGGTGATCGCGAGGATCACGAAGAGCACGGTGGCCAGGGGCAGATTGTTCTTGAGCGGGGGTCGCTCGATCATCGCGATGTCATTGTAGTCCGCTAAATCGTGTTAAAAAGATCGTTTATGGTCAAGATGAGATCGCGGGCGCGGATCGGCTCGTGGCTGTTGGCGGCATCCCTCGCCGCCTCGCCCTGTCTCGTCACCGAGGTCCTCGCCCAGACCGCTTCGCCCGAGGCGTCCCCCGAGGTTCTCGTCCGCCCGCCTCTGGTCCTGGGCGTTGCGATCGACGAAGCCGGAATGGCGCAAGGCGACCTTCAGCGCAGCCAGGACCTTGTTCTGGCCCTTCTGGACAAGTTGCCCGAAGGTTCGCAGATGATGATCGGCTCTTTCAGCGGGGAGAAACGCATCGTGCTTCCTCCCACCGCGGATCG
>JANNJB010000746.1:0-4100 GCA_031405615.1 Vicinamibacteria bacterium
CGAAGCCGCGGTCGAACTGATCGAGGTTCCCCAGAAGTCCGTGGGCGGGAAGAACTCCGCCGACATTCGTCTCGTGGTCGACGCCATGGACATGTCGTTTCAGAAGGAACACATCGACTGCTTCTGCATCGCCTCGGGCGACTCCGATTTCTCGCCCCTCGTCAGCAAGCTCAAGGAGAACGACAAGTACGTCATCGGTCTTGGGGTCAAGAACTCGACTTCAGATCTCCTCATGGAGAACTGCGACGAGTTCATCTTCTATGAGGATCTCGTCCGCCGTCAGGAAAAGCCGGCCGTCGTGATCCCGAACATCCCCGAGAAGCTCCAGGAGGCGTTCTCCATCCTGGTCGACTCGGTCGTCGCCCTCCAGCTCGAGAACAAGGGCGCCTTGTGGGGCTCCATGGTCTAGGAGACCATGAAGCGCAAGAAGCCGTCCTTCAACGAGACCTACTACGGCTTCCGTTCGTTCTCGAGCCTGCTCGAAGACGCGCAGCGGCGCGGAGTCGTGACGTTGCGGCGCGATCAGAAGTCCGGCAGCTACATCGTCGAGGACCTTGGTGCTGCGGCTCGTGGCGACGGCTCGATCGTTCCTCCGCGGGCTTCCGAGATCGAAGCCGTGGCGGCGAGCGTGCCTCCTTCCGAGTCCGGCTCGAACGGAAACGGCAACGGGAACGGCTCCTCGAACGGGAATGGTCACGGCGGGTATCGCAACGAACCCCGTAGCGATCGCGAACCGCGTGGAGAGCGCAGGCCTTCGGCCCCGATGCCGCCGATCGTCGCCGCTTCCACTCTCACCGCGCCCCCAGTTCCAGGCTCCACGGGCGTGCCCTCCGTATCGGCAGCGACCGGACCTGACGAGGTGCTCATCGGCACCGAAGTGGAAACTCCCGACGGCGAAGCGCCGTCAAGACCGCGACGGCGGCGTGGCGGGCGTGGCCGCGGGCGTGGTCGCGAGGGACGCGAGGGCGGCGAGAGAGAGTCGCGGCCCGACCTTGAAGCGCGCGGTGAGGACGTCCCGCTGCCTCTCGAAGAGGATTCCAATCCGTCCATACCCACCGTGCCCGAGGCGGCGGCGGCCTATAAGGAAGTGGGGGAACGCATGTCGGCCACCAACGCTCCTGTGTTCACGGAAGCGCCCGTTTCGGACGTTTCGAGCGACGCGCGGGCGGTGCCGGCCGAGCGTGCTCGACGTACCGAATCCGTGGACGGTGAGGAACCCGACGAGGTCGAGCCGGTCACGGTCGCGGTTGCAGCGACGCCCGCCCCCAGACCCGCGCCACCGGTCGCGCCCGTGGATCCGAGCAAGGCGTCGTTTTCGCTGCTTGGCTGGTTAAAAGGCGGCGGGTAGATCCGAAGGGCACCCACAAGGGGTGCCCCTACAGGTTCGCCGGCCGGGCCCCACAATGTAGGGGCGACCCTTGTGGTCGCCCTCGATACCCGCGGGCGTTACGTCAAACCAAACTCGCGTATAGCGCCTCGAACTCGCCTACCACCCGCTCCGCGCCGAACAGGGACTGGGCGCGGCGCTGAGCGGCTTCGCCCATTTCTCTGCGGCGTTCCTTGTCGCGCAGGATCTCGCAGCAGCGTTCCGCGAGGCCCTCGACATCGCCCACCGGAAGCAGGTATCCGCTCTCCGCGTGTTTGACGACCTCGGGCAACCCGCCCGCATCCGACCCCACCACGGGAATCCCCGCGGCCATGGCCGCGAGCGCGGCGAAGCCGAACGACTCGTTGTCGGAAGGCAGCAGGAAGACATCGGCTTCGGGCAGAGCCTCGTAACTCTCGACGCCCGAAAGGAAACGCACCGAGGATTCGAGACCGAGGGTGCGGCTCATCTCCCGCGCCATCGCGCGCTCGGGCCCATCACCGACGAGAAGCATTTCCGATGGGACCTCCCGAACGATCCGCGCGAAGGTCTGGAGCACGACCTCGATCCGCTTGCCGGGGCGGAAGTTCGAGATGTGGAGAACCGCGGGCCGGTCGGAGGCGCCAACCTTGAAGGTGCGCGGCGTGGTGTCGAGAAAGTCGGGAATCACGTGGAGCGCGCGCGGACCGAACTCCTGAAGCACCTCGCGTCTCAACGCGTCGGAAACGCAGGTCACGGCGTCCGAACTGTCGAGGCCGTTGCGCGCGAGGCCGACGAGGCACAGGTCCGATGCGATGAGCGGCAACTCGGCCCCGTGAAGCGTGGTCACGAGCTTCGGCGGGTGGGCGCCCAGGATCCGCAAGGCCAGGGCCGCGGCCACCGCGTGCGGAATGGCGGCGTGGACATGGATGAGATCGAGCTTCGCTTCCTCTGCCACCGCGGCGATCTTCGCGGCAAGCGCGAGGTCGTGCATGGGCGGATCGGTGGCGGCGCAGGTCGAAGGATCGATGACGTGTTCGCTCACGCCTTCTTCGGCGAGATACGGCGTGCCCGAACGGTGGCCAATGAAGTGGACCTCGTGGCCACGCCTCGCCAGGTTGCGGGACAGCGACGCCGCCACGGTCATCGACGCGGTTCCAAGCGGCGGCGCGATCATTCCAATCTTCATATCGGCAGCACCTGATGCCCCTTCGCCCAGGGATCCATGTTGCGACGGATGTCGTCGATGATCGGAGGGCCGTAGCGGGCGAGAAGCGAAATCCAGGAAACCCCGCGCTCCTGCAACGCGCCGCCCGGAAAAACGAAATCGCGAGTGCGCCGCAGCCGCTCCGAGCGCGTGGCGTCTTGTCGCTTCATCGAACGCAGCGCTTTCTCCTGCAGACCTTCGATCTGGTGCAGGGCGCGGCCCGCGGCCGACTGGGCCGCGCCGCGGAGCGTGGAGTCGAGTTTCGCGAGCGTCTCCTCGACCCCGCGGAAAGCGTCCTCGATCCCGGAGCGCGCGGCGGCGAAGGACGCCTCCACCTCGGGATTCGCCTCGCGGGCGGCGCGGGCGAGCAATGTCTCGGTATCGGTCTGGAGGTCTTCGAAAGAGAGCGCCTCAGCCTCCATCGCGCGAGCGGTGGCCGAATCGACGAGGGAGAACGACGGGCGCGGAAAGATCACCGGACGAGGTATGCCGAAGTGGGCGTACGAGGGACCGATCTGCGCGTGATACGCGACCTCGGCGGGACCGCCAATGTAGGCAATGGTCGGCAGCAGATAGTCCTGAGCGAGGGGCCGCAGCATCACGCCCGGACTCGCGGCCTCGGGCGAAGCGGCGATGCGGGAGAGAAGTTCGGCGGGGCTCATCACCTGATTGCCGCCGCGGACCTCAATTCCCTTCTCGCTCACCCCGAGCGCGCGCCGCTTCGAGCCGGTCACGAGGAAGAGGTTCAAGAAACCGCTCGCCCGCACAGGAACCTGCTGGTGATACCAGGCGGCGAGCAGATTCTCGCCGATCGCGGCGGCGAGGCGTGAGGTGGGCGACGACTCGGCGATCTCCCGCTCGATCACCGGCCGCATCAGCGCCTTGAGCCTGGGCGAGGCGGGATCCATGATCACGAGGCCAGGCAGGAAGTGCTGGAGCAGTTTCGAGAAGGCTCCGCTGATGGAAACGCCGGGACGGTACGCGTCAACGAGCGCTTCGCACACCTCGTCTCTCCATGGCGACGCGGGCAGGAGATCGCGAACCGACTTCGCGAGGGCCTCGATCGTCTGATCGAGGATGATGGTGGACGCGGGCTGGAGGCTCGGCTCATCCACCGGCTCGTAGCGCAGCGTCTTCAACTCGGTGTTGCCGTCCATCATCGTGGTCGCGCGGATTTCCGCGAAATCGTGATCGTCCGACGCCACCCAGAACACCGGCACGACCTTCGTCTTCAACGATTCGCTCATGTGGCGCGCGAGTTCCATCGCGGCAAGCGCCTTGTAGAGGACGTAAAGCGGGCCGCCAAAGAGAACGGACTGCTGGCCGGTGACCACGGCGAGCGTTTTCGGGTCTTTGAGCGCCGCGGCATTGGCCCGGGCTTCGCTGCCTTCCGGCTGCTCCCCGGCCAGGGCCTCGGCGACTTCGGCCCGCGGATGCGCGAACGCGGCGGTGGCGGCCGCCGCTTTCGCCATGTCTTCTCGCGAGAAACCGAGGGGGTAGAAATCCGAAGCCTTGCCGCGCGACGCGAAGTAGTCGCGGAAGAGCGGC
>JANNJB010000747.1:0-1861 GCA_031405615.1 Vicinamibacteria bacterium
TCAAGATCGCAGCCGGCGATCATTCGCGGGACATCTGCTTCCGGGTGTCGTGCCTGCCTACCCTGTGGGGGGAAACCATCGTCCTCCGTCTGCTTGACGAATCGAATCTCATCCTCGATTTGACCCAGTTGGGCTTCGAGGGAAAGTCGCTCGATCTCTTCAAGAGGGCCATTGCCAGGACCAGTGGCCTGATCCTTGTCGCCGGTCCACCCCACTCGGGCAAGACCAACACCTTGTACTCAGCCATCACCAACCTGCAAGGGCCCGCCCTGAACATAATGACCGCCGAAGAAATGGTGGAGTGCCCTTTGGCCGGGGCCAATCAGGTTGAGATACGCGGTACTCCAGGTCCGAGACTCGCGGCCACCCTGGACTCGTTCCTACGGCAGGACGTCGATGTCGTCATGGTGGACGAGATCGCAGACGACGAGTCTGCCGAGGCTCTGGTGAGGATCGCCGCCCGCGCGGGTCCCCTCATCCTCGCGTCTGTGAACGATACCGACGCCCCCTCGGCGATCCAGAGGCTCGCCCACATGAGCGGCCAGCCCTTTCTGCTCGGGCGGGCGCTCAGCCTGGCCGTGGCACAGACTCTCGTTCGCCGGATCTGCGCATCCTGCAAGGTCGAGGTCACCGACGGGCCATCAACGGACCTCGTCGAGCTCGGCGTACCTGCCGACGAACTCGGGACCTTCAAGCTCTACGCGGGGCGGGGCTGTTTTGCCTGCAATGGAACCGGCTACAAAGGTCGGGTGGGACTCTATGAGGTGATGGAGATCTCGGAAGCCATTCGCCAACTGGTCGAGCGTGGAGCCACCGCTGCGCAGACCAGGGCGACGGCCGCCCAGGATGGCATGCTCACGCTGCGAATGTGCGGCATCAGAAGAATCAAGGCGGGTATCACCACCGTCGAGGAAGTCCTGCGACAGACCCTCTTGTCCTAGCTGGAGGTACGAGTGAGGAGCCAGCGCTGATCCAGACGCTCCTTACCGCCAGTCGCCGGAAGCGACGAACGAGGCCCAGAAGAAGGGATGCGGGGCGAGGCCCTTCTTCCTCCGGTCCGAAAGCGCGCGGACGGTGGCGGCGTGGACCGCGTCCAAGGTGGCGGCCTTGAGCGCGAAGCGCTGCCGGTACAACTCGCCCATGAAGCGCGCGGTGGCCTGATCCTCGACCGGCCCCAGGCTGGTGATGAGGGTGCGCGCGCCCGCGACCTGGAACGCGCGGCGCAGACCGAGGATCCCCTCGCCGGAGCGCGATTCCCCCAGGCCCGTCCCGCAGGCCGAAAGCACCGCCCACTCGACGCCGGTGAGATCTTCGCCGCCCACCTCCTCCGAGGTGAGGATTCCGTCGTCGTCTCCACCCAGAGGGCTGGCGCGATCGTTGGCGCCGGCGAGGGCCAGCCCAGCCAGGCGGTGACTCGCGAGGCCCTCCACGCTTTGATTCGAGCCCTCGGCGCACGGAGGCGAGAAACCATGGGTGGCGAAGTGCAGCACGCGGCGTCCGGCGGCCAGCCGCTTGACGGATGCCTCGTTCGCAAGGTCGCCCTGAAGCGAAGATACGGGCTCGTTCGAATCGGCGCGGAAGATGCGTGACACTCTCGCCGTCTCATTCCTTGTGGACGGCAGCCGCGCGAACGTCACCGCCGTGGCCGGGCCACAGACCACGACCGGCGCGCGATTGGTTCCAGTGAGGCCGGACGCGGATTTGGCGCGATGATCGAACGAAGGATCTCCAACTGCGAGCAAGCCGCTTCCGCGTCGCGTATCGCGGACCAGCAAGTCGCGCTCGCTCGAAACGGTGTGAAAGACGAAGCGGTCGACGAGGTATCGCGATCCCTCTTCGGGCAGGCTGGCGAAGTTCATCA
>JANNJB010000748.1:0-3000 GCA_031405615.1 Vicinamibacteria bacterium
ATCAAGCGGCAGGGCGTCGTCCGCGTTATTTGCGCAAACACCAAGCATAAGCAGCGGCAGGGGTAGAGAATGGCTCGCATCGCAGGCGTCGACCTCCCTCGAACCAAACGGGTCGAGACAGGTCTCCAGTACATTTACGGCGTCGGTCCTCACCGCGCCTCCAAGATCCTCGCCGAGGTGAAGATCGATCCGAACGTCCGGGTCAAGGATCTCTCCGAAGAAGAGGTGAGCCGGATCGCCAAGGCGATCGAGGCCCAGGGTGCGGTGGAAGGCGACCTGCGCAAGCAGGTGTCGCTCGACATCAAGCGCCTGATCGAGATCGGCTCGCACCGAGGCTCCAGGCATCGCCGGAATCTCCCGGTCCGCGGTCAGCGGACGAAGACCAATGCGCGCACCCGCAAGGGGCCCCGCAAGGGCGCGCGCACGGTCAAGAAGTGACGCCGCACCAAACTCACCAGGACTAGAACAGCATGGCAGCCCCAACCACCACGACCCCGGCGAAAGCCGAAACCGGCAAGAAGACCCGCAAGGAACGCAAGCACGTGCCCCACGGCACGGTCAGCATCCAGGCCTCCTTCAACAACACCAAGATCACCATCACCGACGCCGCCGGCAACGTGATCGCGTGGTCCAGCTCAGGGAGCCTCGGCTTCAAGGGCTCGCGCAAGGGCACGCCGTTTGCGGCCCAGCAGGCGGCCACCACCGCCGCCACCAACGCGAAGGATCACGGGCTCAAGTCCGTCGATGTCCGCATCCAGGGCCCGGGCAGCGGTCGCGAGTCGGCGATCCGCGCCTTCACCGCGGTGGGTGTTGAAGTGAAGTCGATCCGCGACATCACGCCCATCCCTCACAATGGCTGCCGTCCGCCCAAGCGCCGTCGCGTCTAGTTTCTCTAAGGCAAGCACACACACATGGCTCGATATATTGGACCCACCGGGAAACTCTCCCGCCGCGAAGGGATCAACCTCTTCCTCAAAGGCCGCCGCGACACGTCCGGCAAGGCGGCGATCGAAAAGCCAACTATCCGCCCGGTCAGCATGGCCGAAACGCCAAGCCCAAGACCCAGGGCTACGGCCTGCAGATGCGCGAGAAGCAGAAGGTCAAGCGCATCTACGGTGTCCTGGAGCGCCAGTTCCGCCGCACCTTCGACCGCGCCTCCCAGCAGAAGGGTGTGGTGGGCGAAACCCTTCTCATCCTTCTCGAGCGCCGTCTCGACTCCGCCGTGTTCCGCATGGGCTTTGCAGCTTCGCGCTCGCAGGCCCGTCAGCTCGTCGGCCACGGCCACGTCCGGGTCAACGGCAAGCGGGTCGACATCGCGTCCTACGAACTGAGCCTCAACGACGAGATCTCGCTTTCGGAGCGCGCCAGTAACCTCAAGTTCGTGGCCGAAGCCATCGAAGACGCGAAGGGCCGCACCGCCCCTCGCTGGATCGAGCTCGACCCCGCGGCCCGCAAGGGCAAGGTGAAGGCCATGCCGTCGCGCGACGACGTGAACTTCCCGATTCAAGAGCAGCTCATCGTCGAGCTTTACTCGAAGTAAGACGGACCCGGTACGGGGGCCCTGCGCCCTCCACCGGTGGCACCCCTCCCACATTTTTCGTTTCACCCCTTTACATCCAGCAACCCGTACCGACTTAAGGAAACAAAACCACGATGCTTTGGAAAGGCTTTCAGCGCCCCCGTCACCTCGAGATGGACGACGAGGTTTCGAACGACACCTACGGCCGCTTCTTCGCGCAGCCCTTCGAGCGCGGTTTTGGAACCACGGTCGGAAACGCCATGCGCCGCGTCCTGCTCTCGAGCATCGAGGGCGCCGCGGTCACCGCGATCCGCATCGAAGGCGTGCTCCATGAGTTCTCGCCCATCCCCGGAGCCACCGAGGATGCGACCGATCTCATCTTGAACCTCAAGAAGCTCTCCCTTCGTCTCAACGTCGATCATCCCAAGACGATCTACCTCAAGACTTCCGAAGCGGGCGAGATCCGGGCCAAGCACATCACTCCCGACGCCGATGTCGACATCCTCGACCCCGAGGCCTACATCGCGACCCTGTCCGCGGGTTCGTCCCTGAACATCGAGATGGTGGTCAAGCCCGGTCGCGGCTACATCCCGGCCGAGAAGAACTTCGACGAGTCGCTCTCGATCGGCTGGATCCCCATCGACTCTGTCCATTCGCCGGTTCGCAAGGTCAACTACTTCGTGGAAGCGGCCCGCGTGGGCCAGGCCACCGACTACGAGAAGCTCACCCTCGAGATCTGGACCAACGGCGTCACCACGCCGCGGGATGCCTTGGGCCTCGCCGCCCGTCTCATCCGCGAGCACATGCTGATGTTCCTGAATCTGCCCGAGCAGGCGGAATCGCTGCCCCAGGCGGCTTCCGAGGCGGCTCCCGTCCCGGTCGGCGACACCGATCGCGAGGCGCTGCGCGAGAAGCTCGGACGCAAGATCGACGATCTCGAGTTGCCCGTCCGCGCCTACAACTGCCTCACCCAGATCAACGTCAAGACCGTGGGCGAGCTGGTGGTGCGTACCGAGAGCGAGTTGCTCCGGATCAACAAGTTCGGTCAGAAGTCGCTCAACGAAACCAAGGATCAGCTGCGCAAGTGGGGACTCTCGCTCGGCATGCGGCTTCAGCCTGATCTGCTTCGACGCGACTAATCAAAGAGATTTGCGGATCCCAGAGCCAAGGGCCCTACCCAAAGGCCCTACCCAAGGGGACGACCGCAAGGAAACACCAAGGACCCTAAGACCATGAGACATCGATCCGCCGGACGAAAGCTGGGTCGCACCACCGCGCACCGGATCGCATTGCTGCGCAATCTCGCCACCGCACTTCTTCGCGAAGAGCGCATCGAGACCACACTTCCCAAAGCGAAGGAACTCCGCCCCTTCGCCGAGAAGATCATCACCCTGGCGAAGCGCGAGGGTACCGCGGCCCAACGGGTTCACGCCCGCCGCCTGGCCGCCCGGGACATCCAGGACCCGATCGTGGTGAAGAAG
>JANNJB010000749.1:0-3317 GCA_031405615.1 Vicinamibacteria bacterium
CCTCGACCTGCGCACGCTCAATCCCTACGACATGGACTCGATCCGCTCTAGCGTCAAGAAGACCGGCCGCGTGCTGGTGGCGCACGAGGATCAGATCTCGTTCGGCTACGGGGCCGAGATCGCGGCAAAGATCGCGGACGAGTTGTTCTCCTACCTCGATGCTCCCGTGAAACGGCTCGGCGCGCTCGACTGCTTTGTGGGTTATCACCCAACCCTCGAGAACGCGACGCTCCCGCAGATCGCGAACATCAAAGACGCGATCCGACACCTCGTCGAGTTCTGATGTGAGCCGGCCCGGCCACGACCGTCCAGGCGCGGTTGTGGCAGCCCTGCTGCTGGGAGCGGCGTTCCTCCTGGCCGCACAGACCGAATCCCGCGACGCGGACCCGTTCACGGTCGTGCTCGGCACCGCTCAGGACGGCGGACTGCCCCAGATCGGCGGGACCGCGCCGGAGGATGCGGCGGCGAGGCGCGATCCGACGAGGCGGCGGCTGGTGGCTTCGCTTCTCATCGTCGATCCCGCGACGCGCGAACGGTTTCTCGTCGACGCGACATCCGATCTTTCCGCGCAGACGGACATCGCGGATCGGATCGCTCCCCGTCCCAAGGCCGCAGCGCGTCCGCCGCTCTTCGACGCGATCGCGCTGACCCACGCTCACGTGGGGCACTACGCGGGCCTGCTGCACCTTGGTCGGGAAATCTATGGCGCGACCGGGCAGCGGGTCCTCGCCTCCGACCGCATGGCCGGGTTCCTCGAGAAGAACGGTCCGTGGGAGTTGCTGCTTCGGCTGAACAACATCCGGTTGGAGCGCATCAAACCGGATTCCGCGACGCCGCTCAACTCGCGCCTCTCGATCACCGCGATCTCTGTCCCCCATCGTGACGAGTACAGCGACACGTTCGGTTTCATCGTCCGCGGCCCGTCCCGTTCGGTCCTCTGGCTGCCCGACATCGACAAATGGGAGAACTGGGATTCGCGCATCGAGGACGTCATCGCGGGCGTCGATGTCGCGTACGTCGACGGCACGTTCCACGACGGAGATGAGTTGCCCGGACGGGCCATGTCCGAGGTGCCGCATCCCTTCATCTCCGAATCACTCGCGCGTTTCGCCTCCCTCGACGCGAAAGAGCGATCGAAGGTGGTCTTCATTCACCTGAATCACACCAACCCGGCTGCGACGCCGGGTTCAAAGGCCCAGGCGTCGATCGAAAAGGCGGGAATGCGAGTCGCAAGAGAGGGAGAACGCCAGCCGCTCTGAACCGCAGGCGCAGGGGCACGCTGCGCGTGCCCCGCAACCCCGGATCGGTTCGACTTGCAAATCAAACATTCAGTGTTAGATTTGCAAGGATGAATGAGGTCCGCCGCGAACGCTATCAGAGGCTCCTGAGGCTGAAGCTCCGTCGGTTCGCGGCGGTGGTTCTCCTCGGCCCGAGGCAATCGGGTAAGTCCAGCCTCGCCCTCGGACTCCCCGCCCAGGGAGGTGGCCGCAAACACCTCTTCGATCTGGAGCGGCCCTCGGATCTCGCACGCCTCAGGGCGGCCCCGGAAGAAGACCTCGGCGCCCTGCAGGCGACGACCGGATTGATTGTGATGGATGAGGTCCAGCGTGAGCCCGCCCTCTTCCCCCTCCTGCGTCCGCTGCTCGATTCCTCCACTCGAAAGGCCCGCTACCTGTTGCTCGGAAGCGCCTCGCCTGCGCTCGTAGCGGGCGCCTCGGAGAGTCTGGCTGGGCGCGCGGCCTTTGTCGACCTCACTCCCTTCCTGGCCTGCGAGGTGAAGGCGGCTCCCTCAACTCTCACTCGCCTCTGGCTGCGAGGAGGCTTCCCGCGAAGTTATCTGGCTCGCTCAGACGCGGAAAGCCTCGACTGGCGCGAGTCCTACCTCCGTGCGGTGCTCGAGAGAGATGTCCCCGCCCTGCGTCCCGGCCTGCCCGTGGCCACCCTCTCGAGGCTTCTGACCATGCTCGCGCATCTCCACGGCGGCATCCTCAACGAGAGTGAGCTTGCGGGAAGCCTGGGCATCGCGGCCCCCACGGCGGGCCGCTACATCGATCTGCTCGAAGGCCTGTTCATGATTCGTCGGCTACCCCCTTACTTCGCGAACGTGGGCAAACGACTGACCAAGTCTCCCCGGGTCTATCTGCGCGACAGCGGCGCTCTTCACTCGCTCCTGGGCATCCGCGACGTGGATGGGCTTCGGTCTCACCCCAAGGTGGGCGCGTCGTGGGAAGGGTTCGTGATCGAGCAGATCCTCGGTGCGCTCACGCTTGCTGGAGAATCACCGCGAGGCTACTTCTGGAGGACCGGCGGGGGCGCGGAAGTGGATCTGATCCTGGAAGTGAGCGGCCGCCGCGTAGCCATCGAGATCAAGCTCTCCGGGTCCCCCACGATCTCACGCGGGATGCACGAATGCCTGAAAGACCTCGCCTGCCCGGGCTTCATCATCCACGGTGGCAGGGGCGAGTTCCCCTTGGGTGATTCGGTGCGCGCCCTGCCCGCCCACCTCACGGCTACGCCGGAACGCCTTCGCAAGGCCCTGCTCGGTTGAACTCACCGTAGCCCCGCGGGGGCTTCGGCGATCGGCACCCGCGACCGGCGGCTTAAGGGAGCGGCAAGGCACGGGCCACGGGGTCACCCGTGTGGTCCGCGAGGCCAAGAGAGAAGACGAAGAGAGTCGGGCCGCCTTGCGGACCGGCGAGAGAAAAGGGCGCTTCGTGGTGAACGAGGATCTCCCGCACCAGGGTGAGGCCGAGGCCGCGGCCGTCCGCCTTGGTCGAAAAGAAGGGTGTGAAGAGCCGCGCCTGCACGTCTTCCGGAATTCCGCTCGAGGTGTTCTCCACCACGACGCTCACCCCCGCTGCCTCACGTCGCGCGCGCACGCTCACCCGGCCTCCCCGCTCCGCGGCCTCGATCGCGTTCTTCGCGATGTTCAGGAAGGCCTGTTCGATCTGGGCCCGATCCGCGAGGACCAGGGGCAGGGGCTCCTCGACTTCGATCGTCCACTCCACCCCGACTCTCTCGGCCGACGCGCGCAGGAGCAGGGACGCGCCCCGAAGCAGCGACGAGAGGTCACACGGCTGAAGGCGTGGCTCGGGGAGGCGCACCACCTCGGCCAGGTCGCGGACAAAACCGTTGAGGGTCGACAGGCGGGTGAGGCAGACGCTCACCGCTTCCTCGAAATCGCCGCGGTCCTCGCCCGGAATGTGTCGGGAGTACGAGAGGCTCGACTGGAGGAGGGAACTCGAAGCGGCGACCGAGTTGCCCACCTCGTGCGCCACCATCCGGATGAGTTTTTCGTAAGCGGCTTTCTCGGCGGC
>JANNJB010000750.1:0-11857 GCA_031405615.1 Vicinamibacteria bacterium
CGGCGGCGGCGGCGGCAACGGCTGTAGCTGCGTCGAGCGGGTCAAGACCCGACACGATCTGCACTGCTCCGATGACTACGTAGGGGCCTGGGGGATAGGGAAATGGATACCAGTTCCCGTCGATGTGCTGAAGGCCAAGGCTTCTCGCGTACTGGATCTCGAAGAGCTGGTCGAGGAATCGCTGAAGACCCAGGCTCGAGTATGTCTCCTGGACGAGGGCGTGAACGCGGTAGTCCGGGTAGAACGCCTGGGGATGTAGAAACGCGAGGCGGATGGCCAGGGTAACGAGCGCGATTGCGGCCAGGAGTGC
This sequence comes from Vicinamibacteria bacterium, assembly GCA_031405615.1. Classification (GTDB taxonomy): domain Bacteria; phylum Acidobacteriota; class Vicinamibacteria; order Fen-336; family JAGNNV01; genus JAGNNV01. Next base: position 311 of record JANNJB010000750.1, read on the forward strand.
CCGACTCCGGATCGACAGGACCGCGAGGCCCGACACTCGCGCGACTGCTAGACCGATCACCGTTGTCAGAGTGAGGGCCACCACACCGCCCCGCAGGATCCGCTCGCCGGCGACTGGATCGATCGCGAAGGTCAGGCCTATGAGAAGGGCGAGGGGACCGTTGATGCTGAGCATCGGCCATCCGATGACGCCGACGATGATCAGGGACGCGGCGATCAGCGCGAGCGAGAGGCCACCCGCCAGCAAACTCGACGCAGCCGATCGAAACCCTGACTCGCTCCGAAACCTGAGCCAGTCAACAGCGGCGCCGAGGGGGCGACCGTTGCCTACCGAGGCTTCAAGTAGTACTAAAGAGTTCGACTGGCAAGGCACTTTGGAAACTGGAAATTCTAGTATCTCGTTTGGCTGGTCACCTCCAGCCTGAATCGAGCGCTGGCCGAGGACAACGCCCCCAAGCGAAACCGTCAGAATCGCTGAATCCAAGAAGTGCCGGCGCGCGCGCAGTTGGAGCGTCCCGGGGCCACAAAATCGCACCGGGACCTGAATGCTGGATGACGGAACCGTGGACCAGCGGAAGTACGAAGGGCCATCGCGTTCGATATCGCGGAAGCCGGAGACGTAGTGGGCATCGGTCGGTCCGATATCCACCACGGCCGAGGATGCCACTCGATGTCCAGCCCAGACCGCAAACACGCCGGCCAGGAACGAGAGGGCGACCGGCAGAACAAGCCGCACCGGGGGCGCTCCTGACTCGGACGGGTCGGCCTTCACCGGCCCGACGTTATGCTCCACCCGGACTGAGCGTCAAGAACGGCGAAGAATGAGCGAGAAGCTGGCGATGGTGACGGGGGCGTCCTCGGGTATCGGGGAGGCATTCGCGCGCGAACTCGCCCGCCGCGGTTTTTCCCTCATCCTGGTGGCTCGCAGGCTCGACCGACTCACCGCCCTGCAGGCGGAATTAGCGCCCGCGTCCGCGGACGTTTTGGTCGCCGATCTCGCCACAGAGGACGGTATCTCCGCGGTTGCCAGGCGCCTCCAACTGGGCGGGATCTCCCTCTTCGTCAACAACGCGGGCCTCGGCTACCGCGGCAGGGTGGTCGATCAAACGGACGGCAACATTGCACAACTCGTGCGCGTCAATCTCGAGGCGCCCATCAGACTCAGCCGGGCGGCCCTCCTCACGATGACGGCCGCGCGCCGCGGAATCATCATCAACGTTGTCTCGATGGGCGCATTTCAGCCCGTCCCGTATCTGAATGTCTACGCGGCGACCAAGGCCGGACTGCTTTCGTTCACCGAGGCCATCGCCGACGAGGCCGAAGGCACCGGCGTCCACATCCAGGCGCTTTGCCCCGGCAACATCCCGACCGGTTTCCAGGACGTGGCGGGAACGAAAGGGAGCCGTTTCGACCGCACTCCTTCGATGAGCGCGGGTGAGGTAGCCCAAAGCTCCCTCGACGCTGCGCTTGGCGGGGGACCGACCCTGCATGTCCCAGGGCGGCTCGACCGGCTCTCGCTGTTCGCTCAGCGTTTCCTGCCCCGATTCGTGGCCCGGAGGGCGGCTGGGAACCTGATCAAACCCGACTGACCGCCGCGTCAGTCGAGGGACTTCCTTAAGGGCAACTCAAGGTAAGTCCTGATATTATCCGGCTCCACCGCCGAACCCATCCGACGAGGACTCTGCTCCATGCCCCCAGAAACAAAACCCGGTTCCAACTTCGCGGAGTACGACTACTCCAACTTCTACTATGGAGCGGGCGACGACCCGATGAACCTCCTCGGGCCGTTCTCCGACTGGTACCGGGAGGCCCTGCCCAACGGCTATTACCTCTATTCCGAGCCGCTTCAGGGTGCGCCGGAGACCAGGGTCCACGTCCGCAACCGAAAGACGGGCCGAATCCATGACCTGATCAACATGGCGTCCTACAACTACCTGGGCATTTCCTATCGCCCGGAGGTGAAGGAAGCCGCGATCAAGGCGGTGGAGAAGTACGGCCTCGGCGCCTCCGGTTCGCCCATCCTTTCGGGCACCTTCGACATTCATGAAGAGTTCAACGCAGAACTCGCTCGTTTCAAGGGCAAGGAAGCGGTCGTCGTCTTCCCGACCGGCTACAGCGCCAACGTCGGCTTCATTTCCGGGCTCATGCGCGCCGGTGACTCCATCATCCTCGACCAGTACTCCCATGCCTCGGTCGTCGATGGCGCGATCCTCGCCAAGTCCAACACTGTCTTCTTCCGCCACAACAACCCGCTTGACCTCGAGCGCAAGCTCGGCAAGGCGAAGGGGAAGAAGCTCGTCGTGGTCGAAGGCGTCTACTCGATGGATGGAGACATCTGCACCCTGCCGGAGCTGCTTGAAGTCGCGAAGCGCCACGGCGCACGCGTGCTCATCGACGAGGCCCATTCGACGTTTCTCTTCGGCCAAAACGGCCGGGGCGTGGCCGAGCACTTTGGACTCGACAACGAGGTGGACTTCCACCTCGGTACGTTCTCAAAGAGCCTCGGCGGCCAGGGCGGTTTCGTCGCGGGCAGCCGCAAGCTCGTCGACTACATCAATGCGTTCGGCCGGTCGCGCTTCTTCTCGTGCAACCTTTCTCCCGTGCTCGTGGCGGGGCTGCTCGCCGGACTCAAGATCGTTCAGGCCGAGCCCGAGCTTCGCCAGAAGCTGTGGTCGAACGTCGCGTTCCTTCGCCGGCGCTTCGCCGAAGAGGGCGTCGACATCGGCAAGTCCAACTCCAACTCCCAGGTCATGCCCGTCATGGTGAACAACGACGCCCGCGTCTTCGCGGTTGCCGAGAAGATCCAGGACCGGGGATTGTTCCTTCAGCCCGTCACGTACCCCGCGGTGCCGAAGCACAAGTCACGTCTGCGCATCTCGGTCTCAGCTGCGCACACCGAGGCCGATCTGGAAACCGCTGTCCGGGTGATCGCGTCCGTCCTGCGCGAAGAGGGTGTATGCCAGTAACCGTCTACGGGTATCGGGATGCGATGAGCGCGTTCTTCGAGTTTCCCACCGAGAACGCCCGCGAAATCCTTCCCGATCACCTGGCGCCGGTCGAGGTTCACCACGGCACCAGCATCTTCGCCATGACCGCTTTCGATTTCAACGAAAGCTCGGTGGGCGAGTACGGTGAGATCGTGATGGCCGTCATCGTCTCCCCTCTGGTGAAGCCGGGTGAGCGCCTTCCGAAGTCGGCAATGTATCCCTATCTCGTGGCCACCACCACGAAAGCGGCGCGCGACCACGCCATCGAGCGCTGGCACCTGCCGCACTTCATGGAAGACATCCGGATCGACTTCGATCGGTCAAAGCCCAATGTGGGCGTGGCCCGCGTGAGCGATCTCGCCGGGGCGCCCATTGCGGAACTCACGGTGGCCGCGCACGCCTACGCTCCCGTGAACCACCTCTATCAGTCGTTCATGGCCGATGATTCGGGGAAGTACCTCGCGAGCATCGTCATGGAAGGCGAGCAGAGCGAGCACGAGGATGAGAAGGGTTCGATCGTTCTTCACGATCACGCCTTCAACAAAGCGCTCAGCATTGAAGACGTGTACGCCACTCCCTTCCGCGAGTTGTGGATGCGGAACGGCCGTCAGACGTTCGATCCCCTGAAGACCCTCTGATCAAGGCCCGGCGCTTCGAGCCCTGCTCTTCGGTCGACGCGGCAGGACGGTTTTGATGACCCGAACCTTTGTCATCCTGAATCCGAACTCTGGCAAGGGGCGGGGCGGCCGTCTCGAGCCCCGGATCCGGGACGTGTTCGGCGGAAATGGCGTCGAGTTCGGCCTGACCTCGGCCAAGGGCGACGAGGAACGTCTCGCGCACCAGGCGATCGGTCGGGGCTTCGATCGCCTCGTGGCGGTAGGCGGAGATGGAACCACGTCGAACATCGGACACGCGATCATGGAATCAGGGAAGCCGGTCTCCCTGGGTCTGGTGCCGGGAGGAACGGGCTGCGACCTCGCACGAAGCCTGGATATCCCTCAGAACGATCTGAAGCGCTGCGCGGAAATTGTCGCCGCGGGAAAGACGCGCGCCATCGATGTGGGCAAAGTGGAAGACCGTCATTTCCTGAACGTCGCCGGCTTCGGCTTCGACATCGCGGTGCTCGAGCGGTCTTTCCGGGTGAAGTGGCTGCGCGGCGAGTTGCTCTACCTCTATTGCGCGCTCCTCGAGATGAAGGCGTATCCGGGTTTTGGCCTGACCAGCATGCTGGACGGCCGGCCCGGCCCCTCCGGAACCCACATGATGGTGATCGTGGCGAACGCGAGGAAGTTCGGCGGGGGATTCGCGATCGCCCCCGACGCCTCGCTCGAAGACGGCAAGCTCGACATCGTAACGTTCGGAGACCTTGGCTTCTTCGCTCGCCTCGAGGCGATGGGAGCCTTGCTCAAGGGTCGGCACAACGATCTCGCGGGAGTTGGAACCGTTCTCGCCGCCCGCGCCGTCTTCAACTTCGAGACGCCGCCCTCGTTCGAGACCGATGGGGAATGGCGGCAGGCGAAAGGCGCTTCTCTCACCATCGAGACGCTCCCAGGAGCCTTGAGCGTGCTGGTTCCGTGATGGCGCTGCTGAAGGCCATCCGTAGTTTCCTCGCGGTGGTCGCGTGCCTGTTCCTGCTGGGCGTGATCGCGCCACTGGTTCTCTACCTCGTCGTCGTGCCCCTCCTCGCCCTCGGCCCGGGAAGGCGCAGGGAGCTTGGAATGCGCTGGGTGACGTGGATCGCGAAGAGCCTCACTTCCCTCATTCGCCTCGGCGGAGCGACGATCGACATCGAGGGCGATATCGACTGCGCGCAGCCTGGGGTCGTGATCATGAACCACCAGTCTGTGCTCGAGATCCCGGCTCTGATCCACATCCTGCGGCCGCGGCTGCCCCGGTTCGTGGCGCGATCGCGTTACGCCCGGAGCATTCCCACGGTCTCCCAGGCCATCAGCTACCTCGACTGCATCGTCATCGACCCTCGGCGGGGTCGTGCGGGCGCGGTGACCGCGATCAAACGCGCGGCGGATGAGGGTCTGCACCACGCCGTGATGCTCTTCCCCGAAGGCCACCGCACCCGCGACGGCGAGATCGCGGCGTTCCGCCCGGCGGGCATGATCGCCTTACTCGAGGGTCGGCAGCTTCCCGTCTGGACGATCGTGTGCGACGGTTTCTGGCGCCGTCGCACGGTCATGAACTCGTTCTTCGGGCTGGGTTCGGTGAAGGGCCGGCTGAAGCTGGTCGAGTGCGCGGTTTCTCCGGGGAACCGCGATGATCTCGAGACCTTCATCGAAGGGCGCCGACAGACCATGATTCGCGAACTCGCGAAGATGCGCGCCGAGGCCGCGCCCTGAACGCGAACGAGAACGCCGTGCGGGTCCTTGACGGGCCAGGGCTCGCCCTCCTGAAGGACCTCGCCGAGGCGGCCGGGGCTACGCTCGGCGCCGCCGTCTTCTTCGGCTCGCGCAGCTCGGGTGTTGCCACCACCTCCGCGAGTGCCCATGACCTCATGCTCGTCTGCGACGAGCCGGAGAGGTTCTACCAGGCGATGCGACACGCGGGGCTGCTGCGCCGAAGTCCGAGGGTGCTCTCGCTCCTCGACCCGCTCCTTCCCCCCACGCAGATCCGCCTGGCCCGGGACCCCTGGCTCGTCAAGGCGTCCGTCCTCTCCCTTGAGGCCCTGCGCCGCGCCACTTCGAAGCGACGGAAGGACCAGTTTCTCGCGGGCCGCCTGTTCCAGGATGTGCACGTGGTCTGGGCGCGCGACGAGGACTTCGAGAAGCAGGTCGAAGGAGCGGTCGAGTCGGCGCGTCTTGTGAGCCTTGACTGGGTGAGGCCCGATCTTCCCGCCACGTTCACCGCCGACGAATACCTGCGACAGCTCTTTCGAACCTCGTTCCGTTTTGAGGTGCGTCCTGAAGCCGGCGGGCGCGCTGACGCACTGTCCACGGCCCAGGCGCCCCGGCTCACTCCCATCTTCGAGGGCGTGCTGCGGCGGTTGACCGCCGAGGGCCAACTCAAGGAGACGGGGCAGGGGATCTACTCGCTCGCCGAGACGGCCACGGACTCGAGCAACCTTGGCCGCCGCGTCTTCATGGAATGGTCGCGGGTGCGGGCCACCGCGCGCTGGCCCAAACACGCGATCACCTTCGACGGGTGGCTCGACTACATCGTCAAGAAGGCCGAACGCCACTCGGGAGAGACCATCGTGCTCGGCCCGTGGGAGCGCCGCCTTCCCTTTTTGTTCCTTTGGCCTCGGGTCGTCCGGTTCCTGGCCCGGCAACGTGGCAAAGGGCGATCGGTATAAGGTCGTTCCCTGACCCCAATGCATACGCCTCTTCGCAACGCTCTCATCGTTCTCGCCATCGCTCTCGCGTCGATGGTCGTCTACGCCGCTTTCGGCCAGAAGCAGGACAAGGACGCGAAGGACAAGGACGCGAAGGACAAGGGGACGCAATTCCTCATGGGCCTCGGCAACTTCCTGGTGCATTGGTTCATGTGGGCGATCGGACCGATCGAACGGTTGAGCCTGGCCCTCAAGCTCACGCCCGACTTCTTCAATTGGCTGGGCCTCTTCCTCGGGGCGGTCGCGGGCTTGCTTTTCGCCTTCGGTCGTCTTGGCTGGGGGGGCGTCGTCATGCTACTCGGTGGAATCTGCGATGTGATGGACGGGCGGATCGCGCGGCACATGAAACTGGTCTCGTCCTACGGGGCCTTCATCGACTCCACCCTCGACCGCTTTGTCGAGGTCTTCGCCTTCCTCGGCCTCGTCTACTTCCTTCGCGACAGCCCCTGGGGACCCCTCCTCGCCGCCGCCGCCATCACCGGGTCCCTTCTCGTGAGCTACACGCGGGCCCGCGGCGAGTCCCAGGGTGTGTTGTGCAAGGAAGGTCTGATGCAGCGGGCGGAGAGGATCGCTCTCCTCGTCTTCGCGGTCTTCTTCGATGGACCAATCGCCCTGTCCTTCGGCTGGGCCCAGGGAACCGTGGTCATGTTCGTCCTGACCATCATCGCCCTCGGCACCTTCGTGACCGCGTTTCACCGAACCCTCTGGATCGGAACTCGCCTGCGTGAGCGGGACCGGGAGAAGTCTCAGAGTCAATGAAGCCCGTCTCCATCGTCGTCCGTGAGGACGCGATGGTCCCGCTCGACCGCTGGCTCGCCACCAAACTGGCGCAGACCCTCGGCCGTCCCGTCCCTCGCGGACTGGCGAGGAAGGCCATCCTCAAGGGACTGGTCTCGGTCGGCGGCCGGATCGTCCGCGACGCCGGCCTCGTCCTTCGTCGCGGGCCCTCCGTGTTCGTGAGGAACCTCGATTGGATTCCCGCCGCGGATCCTGCGGCCACCCTGGCCGTCCTGTTCGAAGACGAATGGCTGATCGCCGCCGATAAACCAGCGGGTCTGCCGACTCACGAGACGGCGGACCCGGCACGGCCCAGCCTCACCGCTCTGGTCGAGCGCCACGTCGGGCGTCGCGTGTTCGTCCATCACCGGTTGGATGCGGGGACGTCCGGTGTCGTGTTGTTCGCGAAGGCCAAGGAAGCCAACGCCCCGCTGGCCGCGAGTTTTGCGGACAGGGAAGTCGACAAGACGTACATCGCCCTCGTTCATCGGCCGGCGATCGAGTGGCCAAAGATGATGTCCATCGACAGTCCCATCGCGATTCTCAAGAACGGAACCGCGCGCGTCGATTCCGCGGGACTGCCGGCCCTGACCCGGGTGCGCGTCTTAGCGGTGGGCCGCGACCGGTGCCTGGTAGAGGCGAGGCCGGTGAGCGGCAGGAAACACCAGGTTCGGGTTCACCTCGCCTCAGCCGTGTCGCCGATCATCGGCGACACGCGCTACGGCTCCGGTTCGATCCCCGCTCCAAGGCTCATGCTCCACGCCGAGCGACTCGCGCTTGATCATCCGATTACCGGAAAGGCGCTCGTGATCACGAGCCCCCGACCGGGCGCGTTCACCGTGAGCGAAAGCGCTATCAATCGCGCAACGCAACCACGCCGGCTCGGAGCAGATCCGCCACCAGCAAGAGCAGCGCCGGCGACGCGGCCAGGCGGCGGCCGGCGTCTCGCGAAGCCTTCCCACACAGGAACGAAGCCGCGAAAGACTCGTCCCGCGTCAACACGCGGCTCTCGCCGTTGACGAACAAAGCGGCCCGACCCTTCTCGAGTCGGGCCCACGCGAGCCGCGCCGCCGCCGCCGGCACGACGCGCGAACCGGCGCGGAGGCAGCGGGAGATGCCTTCGGTCTTCATGCCCCTCGTCGCCCCGGATCCTCCTCCGCCCGCCGTCACCGCCTCACCCGCGGCGAGAGCCCAGTCCTCCGGCTCGGCGGTCCCCACCTCGCGGGTGAGGAAGCGCAAGAGGGCCGCGAGGTCAGGCTTGCTCAATTCGCCCGCGTCCTTGGCCACCCGACGACCGGCATCCGAGAAAAGGCGCGGCGTATCGCGCGCCACGGCGCGGGAGAGCACCGATGAGATCAAATCGGCCGACGATGGAGCGCGGAAGCCGATCGAGTAGGTGAGCGCGATTTCCGCGTCGCTCGGCACGGTCACACCGCGATGTCCCACACCCGGTGGGACGTAGAGCATGTCGCCCGGTTCAAGCACCCATGAGTCCTCGGGTCTGAACTTCTTCAGAATCCGTAGATCGAGCCCCGGCCGGTAGTCCGCCACCACGCGCCGATCCACCTCCCAGCGGCGTCTCCCCTGGCCCTGAATCAGGAACACATCGTAACTGTCGATGTGCGCGTCCACCGTCCCATGAACCGGCGACAGACTGACCATGACGTCGTCCATTCGCCATCGCGGAAGGAAAGAAAAAGCGGACGCCAGCGCCGCGATCTCCTCGGAATGGCGATCCATCGACTCGACCAGCAGGGTCCAATGGGATCGCGGGAGGCGCTTCAACGTGGCCGCCTTCTGCGGCCCTCGAGTGACCTGCCAGGGCTTCCTTCCGCCTCGCTCCATCACGAGCCGGGAGTTCACCGAGGCCTCGCAGGCGAGGCCGGCGAGTTCGTCAGGAGTCAGCGGATCGCGGAATCCCGGGAAGGCCCCGCGAACCACCAGGGGCTCCTTCTGCCAGTACTTCTCGAGGAAGCGAGCGGCCGGTAAGCCGCCAAGCACGGATGGCCTTCGGGTCATTGCGGCAACGCTATCCCAGGTTCTTCGCGAGCAGTTCCGGGTCGCAGTTATGAACGAGCCAGAGATCGGCGCTTCGAATCGCCTCGAGCCAACGGGCGCGCTCGGGTTCGACGGGGTCACGCGCGCCCTCAAAGAGAAGGACCGTGGCCAGGCAAAGTCGGAGATACGCTCCCGCGGTTGCGAGATCCTCGCCCTGGAAAACGATCCAGCCCGCGATGAGCCGGGCCGCCAGGTATCGCCGTAGCGCCAGATCGACCGCCGGGGACAATGCCTGTTTCGAAGGACTGAACTCGGGCAGCTCCGGAATAGAGGATCCGGGCGGGATCGACCGCACCAGGATCGAGCTGGGGTCTTCAGACTGGGTAAGCCGGGGCGTTGTTTGAGCGGCCTCCTGAAACGCCGCGATCACCAGGTCAGGGACCGCGCCCAGGGCCGGAGTCCACTCCCGGATTCGCGCCACCGCTGAACTGAATCGCCTGAGCCCCTCGCGTACTCCTGCCGCCGAAAAGAGCCTGACCGCTTCCGACTCCAGGGCCCGCAGCCCGTCGAATCCAAGTAAGACGCCAGGGCGAAGCAGCGGGGAATACGCCGTTCGGGCGTCGAGGCCCTCAAACGGCCAGCCCGCCGGAAACGCGGTCGGGCGATCGACGATGGCGAAACGCGGGCTGTCGTCGAACAGGAGGCCGGCTGCCGTCGGACAATAGTGGGAAAGACTGACAGAAATCTGGTGGGGCTCGAGGACTACGATCCTCGGGAACTGCCGACAGGCTGACGCCAGAGAATCCTCGCCAAACTCCCGGTGAATGGCGCAATCGCGCCGCTCGGCGTCGCGGAACCAGCAGGCTCCCGAGGGAGTATGTCGGAAGGCCGACTGGCACCCGGACGGGGGCTTCGGCATCAGAACGAAGCCGTCGGGGCCATTTGGGAGATCGGCGGGTAGGATTTGAAGGCGTGAGGCCAATAGGACCTTAACTGGCTCCTCTACAGCGATTTCCCAGCCCGAGGAGCAACAAATGCCGGTGTTGCGGCAGGCGTAGTCGGCGTGGAATGACAGGCAGCGGACCAAGTCGACCCGACCACGAGCCCTATCGGACACAATAGTTTACATAATATATCTTATCGGACACGTCTGTTTGCCCTCTGCAGGCAGACGTGACCGATAAGATAGTCGCTCGAACAGCCCGAAGGGCTCTCGATCGGCATCGTTTAGAGGGATGAACGGCGTGGACAAAGTCTGGCCAAAGCTGCTGCTCGTGAACTCAGCGCTCACCACCGTTGCTTAGAGAGATGAACCGGCGGAGCTGCGGCACCCCGAAGCCCGGTCACTCCTCGTCTTCCCGCAGCTTGGCCAGGACCGAGAAATCCTCGAGCGTCGTCGTATCCCCGACGGTCAGCGACCCGGCGGCGATGTCTCTCAGGAGGCGTCGCATGATCTTGCCGCTCCGGGTTTTGGGCAAAGCGTCCGTGAATCGGATGTCGTCCGGCTTGGCGATCGGTCCGATTTCCTTCGCGACATGCGCCTTCAGCTCTTCCTTCATGGCCTCGATGGCGAACTGGTCCGCGCCGCCGGCGCCCACCTTCAGGGTCACAAATGCGCACAGAGCCTGACCCTTGAGTTCGTCCGGCCGCGCGACGACCGCGGCCTCGGCCACTTTGGGATGCGACACGATGGCGCTTTCGACCTCCATGGTGCCAAGCCGATGCCCGGCCACGTTTACGACATCGTCGACCCGGCCCATGATCCAGAAATACCCGTCCTCGTCCTCCCGGGCGCCGTCGCCCGTGAAGTACGACCCCGGGAAGCGCTTCCAGTAGTTCTCGACATACCGGTCCGGATCGCGGAAGACGGTCCGAAGCATGGACGGCCAGGGCTTCCGTATGACCAGGAAGCCGCCTTGACCAGCCGGGACCTTGTGTCCTTCCTTATCGACGACTTCCGGCAGAATCCCGAAGAATGGCAGCGTTCCGGAACCGGGCTTCGTCGGCGTGGCGCCCGGAAGTGGCGTGATCATGATGGCGCCGGTCTCGGTCTGCCACCAGGTATCGACGATCGGGCAACGTTCGCCGCCGATGACCTTGTGATACCACATCCAGGCTTCGGGGTTGATGGGTTCGCCAACCGTGCCGAGCAGGCGCAGCGAAGTCATGTCGTGTGCGTTCGGCCAATCGTCGCCCTGACGAACGAACGATCGGATGGCCGTGGGCGCGGTATAGAAGATGCTGACTCGATGGCGCTCGATGATGTCCCACAACCGATCGGGCTTCGGGAAGTTCGGCGCGCCTTCGTACATCAGAGACGTCGCGCCGTTTGCGAGCGGGCCGTAGACCACATAGCTGTGGCCGGTGACCCAGCCGACGTCGGCGGTGCACCAGAACACATCGCCCTCGCGCAGATCGAAGACGCAGGAATGGGTGTAGCTGG
>JANNJB010000751.1:0-6363 GCA_031405615.1 Vicinamibacteria bacterium
GCGTCGGGGAAGCTCGTGATGCCGGGCGGCATCGACGTCCACACCCACCTCGACATGCCGTTTGGCGGAACCACGTCCGCGGATGACTTCGAGACCGGCACGATCGCGGCGGCGCACGGCGGCACCACCACGCTCATCGACTTCGCCATCCAGAATTTCGGCGAGGGTCTTTACCCCGCGTACGAAGGCTGGATGAAGCGGGCCGAAGGAAAGGCCACGATCGACTACGCGTTCCACGTGATCATCCGCGAGCTGTCCGAGCAGGCCGCCCACGACATGGACAAGCTCACTCGTCACGAGGGCGTCACTTCGTTCAAACTCTTCATGGCCTATCCCGGCGTTTTCCAGGTCGACGACGCGACGATCTTCAAGGCGCTCCGCCGCACCCGCGAGACCGGCAGCATGATCTGCATGCATGCGGAGAACGGGGGAGTGATCGACACTCTCGTGAAAGAAGCCCTGATGAAGGGCCAGACCGCTCCCAAGTACCACGCGTTGACCCGGCCGACCCGCGCCGAGGCCGAGGCCACGGGACGGGCGATCGCACTATCCGAGATGGCGGGCGTGCCCATCTACATCGTCCATCTGTCGAGTTCGGACGCGCTCGAAAAAGTGAAGCAGGCGCGCGACATGGGTCTGCCTGCCTACGCCGAGACCTGTCCGCAGTACTTGTTCCTCTCCTACGAAGACTATGAACGCCCCGGGTTCGAGGGCGCGGGTTACGTGATGTCTCCGCCGCTTCGGGAGAAGTGGAACCAGGCCGCCTTGTGGAAGGGTCTGGCCCAGAACGATCTGCAGGTCGTCTCCACCGACCACTGTCCGTTCTGCATGAACGAGGCGAGTCAGAAACTTCTCGGCAAGGACGACTTCTCGAAGATTCCAAACGGCGCGCCCGGCATCGAAACCCGGCTCTACATGCTCTGGGAAGGCGTGCGGAAGGGCTTCATCGACCAGCACCGTTTCGTGCAGCTCATGTCCACGAGTCCCGCGAAGATGTTCGGCCTCTTTCCGAAGAAAGGGACGATCGCGGTCGGCTCGGATGGCGACATCATCCTCTGGGACCCCGAGAAAGAGCACACGATCTCGGTCAAGACCCACCACATGCGCGTCGACTACAACCCCTACGAGGGTCGCGTAGTCACCGGCGCGCCCGCGGTGGTTCTCTCACGCGGCGAGGTGATTGTCGATCACGGCGTCTTCAAGGGTGCTTTGGGCCGCGGCCAGTACGTGAAGCGTCAGGCCGGACACCCCCGCCTGTAGGCGCGCACACATCGCTATTGCGCTTTCGGGTCCAGGATCACCGACTCGAGGCGTTCGATGCGGCGAAAGTGGGCGTCGTAGGTGAGGAGTGGCGTGGCCGTTCGCACCGCGGAAGCGGCGATCCAGATGTCGTTTGTCGGGAGCGGTGTTCCCCGCTTTCTGAGTTCCGCGGCAATCTCGCCGAAAATGCGCGCGACCTCGCCGTCCACCGGGACGGTCTCGACCACAGCGTTGCCGAGGAAGGTCTGGAGTTCGACAGCGTTCCGCTTGAGCCGATCGCCCAGGCCGAAGCCCATCCACAATTCTCCGAGGACGATTGTCGGAATGCCGATCCACTCGGCAGCGTCGATCAGATCGACCACCGGTGCGTGGCCCCGCTTGAACTGAGAGTAGGCCGACGTGTCGACGCAGAACCGGCTCACCGCCAGAGATCTTTGTCGACGGTGCGCGTGGCGGCCGTCGCCTTTTCGAAATCCGTCGCATCGCGCGCGGACCACCTCCGCGCCAGTTTCGCCAGCCCGTTGGACCGTGGCTCCGGGACCGCCGCCACGCCCAGGGCATCGCTCAAGAGGCCGATGACCGTGGAGTTGAGCGACGACTTGCGGCGCTTTCGTTCGCGAGAGAGTGCGGAGGCCAGCGCCGGTGGAACGCGCCGTACGGTGAGGTGGGATGGAGCGGTGCTCATGGCAGGGTGCATTCTACCGGGTCTCATGTGAATGCACGCGGCACTTCGGGGAGGGGACCCATAGGCCGGCGCGGTCCCCTAAACTGTTCATCAACCGGACCGAAACGGAGGACCCTCGTTGAGCGATACGCAGGTGGCGTCGTCGGAGATCCAGCACGCAGACGGCCGCGTCGAGCTGACGCCTGAGTCCCGGGCGCGCGCCCGCGCGAGTTCGCTGTTCAACGAGGACCTCGCACCCGTCCCCGTCATCCATCGGGACTGGACGACCTACAACTTCGCCGCGTTGTGGATCAGCATGGCGCATTGCATCCCGACCTACATGATGGCGTCGGGGCTGCTCGCGGCGGGGATGAGCTGGAAGGAAGCGCTTTTCACGATCCTCCTCGGCAACACCATCGTCCTGATCCCGATCCTCCTGAATTCTCATCCGGGCACGAAGTACGGCATTCCATTCCCGGTGTTCGCCCGCGCCTCGTTCGGGACCTTCGGTTCGAACCTGCCGGCCCTGATGCGGGCGCTGGTGGCCTGCGGGTGGTTCGGCATCCAGGCCTGGATCGGGGGCGAGGCGGTTCAGACACTGTTCGCGAGCGTGATCCCCGGTTGGGCCACGCTTCTGGGCCCCGGTTTCCTCGGCCACACCACCACCGAGTGGATCTCATTCATGCTCTTCTGGGGCCTCAACATCGCGATCATCTACAAGGGGATGAATCTCCTCCGCCTTGTCGAGAACTGGGCCGCGCCTTTCGTTCTCGTGATGACCGGGGCGCTCGTGGTCTGGGCCTACGACGCCGCCAATGGGATGGGCCCGCTGCTCGCTCAGCCCAGCAAGTTCGACGACTTTGCCTCGTTCTGGAAGGTCTTCGTGCCGTCTCTCACCGGCATGGTCGGGTTCTGGGCGACGCTCTCCCTGAACATGCCCGACTTCACCCGCTTCGGGCGGTCTCAGCGCGAGCAGGTGATCGGACAGACCGTGGCCCTGCCCACCACGATGTTCATCTTCGCGGCGATGGGTGTCTTCATCACCAGCGCCAGCGCGATCATCTATGGCGAAGCGATCTGGGACCCCATCAAGCTCGTGGCGAAGTTCGACAGTCCCATCGTGATCGCGGTCTCGATGTTCACCGTGGTGGTGGCGACACTCTCCGTGAATATCGCCGCCAACGTGGTGTCTCCCGCGAACGACTTCGCGAACGCCTTTCCGCGCTGGATCTCGTTCAAGACCGGCGGCCTCATCACCGGCATCCTCGGAATACTCATGCAGCCCTGGCGGCTTCTCGCGGATCCCACCGGCTACATCTTCACCTGGCTCGTTGGTTACTCGGGGGGCCTGGGTTCGATCGGGGGCGTGCTCATCGCCGACTATTGGATCGTGCGGCGCACGAAACTCGACCTCGAGGATCTCTACCTCACCACCGGCGCGTACCGCTACCGCGCGGGCTGGAACCCGGCTGCGGTGGTGGCGATGCTGGTTGGTTGCGTGCTCTCCTGGGGCGGCCTGCTGTGGCCGCCGCTCAAGCCCCTTTATGATTACGGCTGGTTCGTCGGGTTTGGGGCGGCGTTTCTGATCTACCTCGTGCTGATGCGGCTTTCGCCTGAGCCCAAGAAGGAACAATGACCGAAGAGAAGACGGAAATGCTCGAGCGGCCGATGGGCGGCCCCGAGATGGTGGATCTGTGCAAGCGCCACACGATGTACGAGTGGTCCGTGCAGTCGAAGATCGACCCGATTCCCGTGGCCAAGGCCGACGGCGTGTATTTCTGGACCCCCGAAGGCAAGCGCTACCTCGACTTCAACTCGCAGTTGATGTGCAGCAACATCGGGCACTCCCATCCAAGGGTGGTGCACGCGATCCAGAAGCAGGCGGCGACGCTCTGCTACGCGAATCCCTTCATGGCCACCGAGCCGCGGGCGCGCCTGGGCAAGAAACTCGCGTCGATTTCGCCCGGCGACATCGACACGTTCTTCTTCACCAACGGCGGAGCGGAGGCGAACGAGAACGCGATCCGGATCGCGCGTGCCGTCACCGGCCGCCACAAGATCATGGTCCGGTATCGCTCCTACCACGGGGGGACCGCGGGTGCGATCGCCCTCACCGGAGATCCGCGGCGCTGGTTCGCGGAGCCCTCGATCCCCGGGATCGTGCGCGCTCCCGACTTCCACAAGTACGGCCGCAAGGACCCCGAACCGCTCGACGTCTGCATCCGCGAGATCGAGGACATCATCAGGTATGAAGGCGGCCAGAACATCGCAGCCTTCCTGATGGAAACGGTGGTGGGCACCAACGGCATCCTCATTCCGCCGGACGGCTACATGAAGGCGGTCCGCGAGCTGTGCGACAAACACGGCATCCTCCTCATTGCCGACGAAGTGATGTCCGGCTTCGGGCGCACCGGCAAGTGGTTCGCGGTCGAGCACTGGGGCGTTGTCCCCGACATGATCACGATGGCCAAGGGCCTCACTTCGGCGTACGTGCAGCTGGGTGCGGTGGGCATGCGGTCGCACATCGCGCAGGCGTTTACGGATCGAGCCTTCCCCGGCGGCCTCACCTACAACAGCCACACCCTCGCCTGCGCCACGGCGCTCGCCACCATATCCGTGTACGAAGACGAGAAGCTCCTCGAGAAGGCGGTCAAGCTGGGCGGCGTTCTCCGCGAGAGGATGAAGGAACTGGAGAAGAAGCACCCCTCGGTCGGAACCAGTCGTTCGATCGGCCTCTTCGGCATCTTCGAAATCGTCCGCAATCGCGCGACCTTTGAGCCCATGGCCCCCTTCAACGGGCACTCTGAAGAGATGATGGCGCTAGGCGCGTTCTTCCGCGAGCAGGGTCTTTACACCTTCGTCCGCTGGAACACCTTCTTCACCAATCCGCCGCTCGTCATCACCGAGGCCCAGCTCCACGAGGGCCTCGACATCGTCGACCGCGGACTCGAAATCACCGACCGCGCCGTCAAAGGCTGAGGATTTTTCCAATGACAAGCACAACCCAGGCGACCCTCGAACTCACCATCCTCAAGCACTGGATCGGCGGCAAGATCTATCAGGGGCCGGTCGAGCGCTGGGGCGATGTCTTCAACCCTGCGACCGGCGAGTCGAGCACCCGCGTCGCCTTCGCGACCGCGGCGGTGGTGGACGAAGCAGTCAAGGCGGCGACCGAGGCCCAGAAGAAGTGGGGAGCCTCGTCCCTGGCTCAGCGCGCCCGCGTCATGTTCGCGTACCGGCAGCTTCTCGAGAAACACAAGGTCGAGATGGCCGCGCACATCACCCGCGAACACGGCAAGGTGGCGGCGGACGCGCTGGGCGAGGTGAGCCGGGGCATCGAGGTCGTCGAGTTCGCCTGCGGTCTGCCCCAGCTCCTCAAGGGCGAGTTCTCCGAGAACGTTTCGACCGATGTCGACAGCTATTCGATCCGGCAGCCCCTGGGCGTCGTCGCCGGCATCACGCCGTTCAACTTTCCGGCCATGGTGCCGATGTGGATGTACCCGCTCGCCCTTGCCTGCGGCAACGCGTTCATCCTCAAGCCGTCCGAGAAGGACCCCTCCGCGGCGAACTTCTCCGCGCAACTCCTGGCCGAGGCCGGCCTGCCGGAGGGAGTGTTCTCGGTCGTTCACGGCGACAAGGTTGCGGTCGATGCGATCCTGA
This sequence comes from Vicinamibacteria bacterium, assembly GCA_031405615.1. Lineage (GTDB taxonomy): Bacteria > Acidobacteriota > Vicinamibacteria > Fen-336 > JAGNNV01 > JAGNNV01. Next base: position 5,585 of record JANNJB010000751.1, read on the forward strand.
AGCATCCCGGGATCGCGGCGGTGAGCTTCGTCGGTTCGACCCCCATCGCGCGCTACATCTACGAGACCGGGACGAAGGCGGGGAAGCGCGTTCAAGCGCTTGGCGGGGCGAAGAACCATATGGTGGTGCTCCCCGATGCCGACATGGATCTCGCCGCCGACTCTGCGGTGAGCGCCGGCTTTGGCTCGGCGGGCGAGCGCTGCATGGCGATCTCCGCGCTGGTGACCGTGGGCGATGCCGCCGACAAACTCATCCCGAAGATCCGCGAACGTATGGCGAAGCTCAAGGTCGCGGCGGGCAGCGAGCCCGGAGCCGACATGGGGCCGTTGGTGACGAAGGAGCACCACGCGAAGGTGAAGGGCTACGTCGACAAGGGCGTTGCCGAAGGCGCCGCGCTGCTCGTCGATGGACGAACGCTCAAAGTCCCCGGACATGAGCATGGCTATTTCCTTGGCCCCTGTCTCTTCGACAACGTCACCCGCGACATGACGATCTATAAGGACGAAATCTTCGGACCCGTCCTGAGTGTCGTCCGTGCGAAGACCTATGTCGAAGCGATGGAGCTGATCCAGGCGAACCCGTGGGCGAACGGCGTCGCCATCTTCACCAACGACGGCGGGGCGGCGCGTCGGTTCCAGAACGAAGTGCCCGTGGGAATGGTGGGCATCAACGTTCCCATCCCCGTGCCCATGGCGTACTACTCATTCGGCGGCTGGAAGAGTTCGCTCTTCGGCGACTCGCACGTCCACGGCAAGGAAGGCATCCACTTCTACACCCGC
>JANNJB010000752.1:0-3016 GCA_031405615.1 Vicinamibacteria bacterium
CGCGTGCCTCATGTCGCGTTTCCTGAAGCTCGTCCTCCTCGCCCTCGCAGTCACTGCCGCCATCGTGGCGGTTCGCGGCGTCCCGGTCGGCCCGAGGGAGAGTCCGGTCGAACGCGTGACCTTCGAGGTCGACGAGGCGGGAGCCGTCGCGCGATTTCAGCAGGCCCTCCGTTTCCGCACCGTCAGCACGCAGGACGGTGACGTCGACCCTGCGGCCTTCCTGGGCCTGCACGAGCACCTCCGCGCTTCCTTTCCACTCGTCCACCAGCGCCTGACCCGCGAGGTCTTCGAACTCGGCCTCATCTACCGGTGGCCGGGCCGCGATGCCGCGAAGTCACCCATCGTGCTCATGGGCCATCTCGACGTGGTGCCGATCGCTCCCGGGACGGAAGGCGCATGGACTCATCCGCCCTTCGAGGGCGTCATTGACGGCGACTGGATCTACGGCCGGGGAACCCTCGACGACAAGTCCACGGTCATGGCCGTGCTCGAAAGCGTCGAGGCGCTCCTGAAGTCGGGCTTCGCGCCGGAGCGGAGCGTGATCCTGCAGTTCGGTCACGATGAGGAGGTGGGCGGAGTCAAGGGCGCCCGGGCCATGGTGGCGAAGCTGGTGGCCGAAGGTGTGAAGCCCGGTCTCGTTCTCGATGAGGGCGGTGCGCTGACGTCGGCCCGGACCCTCGGCGCTTCGGGCACGGCCGCGCTCGTTGGCGTCGCCGAGAAAGGCTTCGTGTCGATCTCCCTTTCGGTCAGCGGCGATGGGGGACACTCATCGACACCGCCCGACGTGACCCACATTGGCCGGCTCGCCCGTGCGATCGTGGCTCTCGAGAAGGCGCCCTTCGAGGCGCTCCTCGACGGTGTGGTTCGCGAGATGCTGGAGCGTTCCGCGGCCTACCTGCCTCTTTCGAGGCGTCTCGTCCTTAACAATCTCTGGCTCTTCCGGCCGGTGGTGACCCGGGTCCTGCTCAAGGATCCCCGTTCGGCGTCGATGCTCCGCACCTCCACCGCGGCCACCATCTTCAACGCCGGCAACAAGGACAACGTTCTCCCCCCCGAGGCGCGCGCAATGGTCAACTTCCGGATTCGGCCGGGCGAAACCGTGGAAGCAGTTCGGCAGCATGTGGTGCGAGTCATCGCCGACGAACAGGTGCGCGTGGCCATCGACGGTTTCCGGTCCGAACCGCCGCCGGCGTCCCCGACCAGCGGCACCGCCTTCGATGCGGTCAGCCGGTCGGCCCGGCAGACCCTCGGCGAAACCGAGCCGATGGTGCTGCCGTTCCTGCTCATGGGCGCCACCGACGCACGCTACTGGTCGGCCCATGCGCAGCCGGTCTATCGCTTCAACCCCTTCCCGATGGAGGAGGACGCGATGAAGCGCGCGCACGGGACGAACGAACGCGTGTCGAAAGCGGGCTACGTCAACGGGATCCGGTTCTACGTCCAGCTCATCAGGAACGCCCAGGGCCTATAAGAGCTAGGAGCCTGCGCGGCTGAGGGGCTCCTGTCCACCAGACGGCGCTCTGTCCGGGTGTCGAAGGGACTAGCGGACCTTCCCGCCTCCCGCGGCGACTTCGGCTTTCAGCACGTCGACCGCTTTCTCGAGCTGGGCGTCGCGGCCCTTCAGGAAGTCGTCGGGCGCGAAGAGGGCCAGAGTTCCAAACGACAACTTTCGTGTCATGGTCAAGAAACCTCGGAATGTCGTGATGGTGAGGCCGCCCGTTGCCGCGATGTTACGCCTGAGCCGATCGGGCCGAAGGGCCCGCCCTGAGCCGACCAAGAGCGTGCCGAAGGGCCCGCCCTGAGCGGACGAAGAGCGCGCCGATAGGGCTTGCCCTGAGCGGACGAAGAGCGCGCCGAAGGGCTTGCCCTGAGCCTGTCGAAGGGTCAGTGAACGGCGCGGGACTGAACCTTGTCCTTGGTCGCGAGTGAGAATTTCGCGTCCGTCTCGCCGCCCTTCGTGATCCGATCCGCGACGTAGGCGCCGAGAGCGGGACCGTGTTTGAAGCCGTGACCGGAGCCGCCGCCCACGAGCCACATGTTCGAGTGTTTCGGATGACGATCGATCAGGAAGTCGCCGTTTGAGGAGTTCTCGTACTGGCAGACCTCGCTGCCCACGATGGGCGCGTCCCTAAGAGTCGGGAAGCGCTCGGCCACGAAAGCCTTCACAATCGCCGTGCTCTCCGGAGTGACGAGGCGCTCGCCCGAATCGGGGTCGAAGCGGGGCCCATGTTTGTCGATCGCGACCTTGAAGCCCTTGGTCTCGAGATCGGGGAGCCCGTAGATCTCCGCGCCGAAGTCGATCCATGTCGGCATCTTCGGCGGGGCGAAACGATCGTCGCCCGCCGGCACGCCGAAGTAGAAGACTTCCTGACGTGTGGGGAAGATGCGTTCGCCCAGCAGGTCGGGGAAGACCTTGCCGAGCCACGGTCCGCAGGCGAAGACGAAGTGTTTCGCTTTCACATCGCGATCGCCGACGCGGATCGAGGCAACGACGCCGTCGGTGCGCGGCGGTTCGGCTTTTCCGAGGATGACCTCGCCGCCCGCCTTCTGGAACTCCCGCGCCACCACCTGCACGGATCGACGCGCGAAGAGCACGCCCGAGCGGGGCTCGGAGACCGCCCAGGTGATGGGACCGAAATCGATCTGCGGATAGCGCGCCACCAGATCCACGCGTTCGAGTTTCTCGTGGGGGATCTTCGCCTTCTCGAGGCCGGCGAGCGTTTCGAGGGTGAGCGTGTCGCGTTCGCGGGCCAGGAACAACATGCCGGTCTCGGTGAAGAGGCTTTCCCCGGTCGTTTTCTGGAGCGCTTTCCACTGCGTGAGCGAGTCCCACGACCAGCGGGTGTAGATCTCGGCTGCCCCGTAGCCCATCCGGATGACGCGCGTTTCCCCGCCCGAACTCGCCCGCGAACTGCCGGGGCCGTAGGCGTCAATCAGCGCCACGCGCTGTCCGCGCGTTTGGAGATGCCGCGCCGTCCAAGCGCCGAAGACGCCGGAGCCAACGACTGCCACGTCG
>JANNJB010000753.1:0-1800 GCA_031405615.1 Vicinamibacteria bacterium
GGCTGTCCATGGCGCTTGATGATCGTGAGACGCGCGTGATCTGGGGAGCCCTCGAGACGCTGCCCGAGCGCCAGAGTCTTCGACTCGCGTTCACGCTCGCCCCCGAGGCCAAGCCCGCGAGGGTCCAGGTCCGGGTCCGGCTCTTCCCCTACGACCCGGTTCACCAGACATTCCTCAACATCTACGAAGACGGCGCGCTGGTGCAACAGGCAATTCTCGATGTCGGCCGCCCGACCGCCGACTTCTATTCCGGGACCACCCAGGGACGCGTCGCGGTCATGCGGACCTTCGTCGTTTCCGGCATCGAGCACATACTGATCGGCCCGGATCATGTCCTCTTCCTGATCGGCCTCCTCCTCCTTCGCGGCTCCCTGGTGAAGCTGGCCATGATCGTCACCGCTTTCACGGTCGGCCACAGCGTCACCCTCTCTCTCGCGGCCCTCGACATCCTCTCGCCACCCTCCCGGCTGATCGAGCCGCTGATCGCGCTCACGATCGTGGTCGTGGGCGCCGACAATCTCTTCGTGCTTCGTGCGCGACTAGATGCCGCTCACAAGGCCCCGACCGACATCCGGGCCTGGCTTGCCGCCGGCTTCGGCCTTATCCACGGCTTCGGCTTCGCATCCGTCCTCAAGGAGTTCGGATTGCCGCAGAGCGCACTCGGCTGGTCGCTCTTCGGCTTCAACGCGGGGGTCGAAATCGGTCAACTCGCAATCGTCGTCGCGGTTGCCTTCGCCCTGCGCCTACTGGCCCTCCGCAGACCGGCGGACGCGTCGCGGCTTACCTGGGCCGGGTCGATCGGCGTTATCCTCGCCGGCACTTACTGGTTCATCCAGCGGACGTTTTTCCCCGGAGGGTAGTCATGAATCGCAGCGTTGTCCTCGGCCTCATCGTCGTTTCCGGCGTGGCTCTCGCCTCCCTTGCTCCCGCGCAGATGCCCGTGGCCTCGCCCGAGGCGCCCAAGGTCGCCGAGATTGAGAAGGTGAAGGAGAATCTCTACATGATCAAGGGCGGCGGTGGAAACACCGCGGCCTTCGTGACTGCCAAAGGCGTGGTTCTCGTCGACACCAAGCTCGCGGGCTGGGGCCAGCCCATTCTTGACAAGGTCAAAACGGTCACCGACAAGCCGGTGACGCACATCATCAACACCCACACCCACGGTGATCATGTGGGCAGCAACGTCTTCTTCCCGGCCACCGTGGAGATCGTGGCCCAGGAGAACACCGCGGCGAACATGAAGAAGATGAAAGTCTTCGAAGAGGCGACGAATGCGCATGGCCTCGTCGACAAGACGTTCAAGGACAAGCTGACTTTGCTTTCGGGCGAGGAAGCGATCGACCTGCACTTCTTCGGTCCCGGCCACACCAACGGCGACGCCTTCGTCGTGTTTCGCGCGCTCAAGACCGTTCACGCCGGCGACATCTTTGCGAGGAAGGGAACCCCGCTTCTCGACATGAACAACGGGGGCAGCGGAGTTCACATGGGCGATACCCTGGCCAAGGCGGCGGCCGAGTTCAAGAACCTCGACCGCGTCATCACCGGCCACAGCACGGTGATGGCCCCCGCCGATCTCCTGGAGTATTCGGAGTTCAACAAGGCTTTTCTCGCCGCCGTGAAGGCCGCCAAAGCGGCAGGCCGGACGCCGGAGCAGGCGGCCGCCGAACTGAAACTGCCCGAGAAGTTCGCCGCCTATGCGATGGGCGGCGCGGCGGCGAACGTCACCAAGATCTACGAGGAACTCGCCGCGGCGAAACCCTGACCGCGAGGGACATGCCCTGGGTTCACGCCGTGAACGCCCGG
>JANNJB010000754.1:0-5884 GCA_031405615.1 Vicinamibacteria bacterium
GGCTGCTGAAGGTGAACGTACCCTTCGAGTTGAAGTCGGACTGGTTGTAGGCCTTGTTGTAGCGGATGTCGGCGCCGAACTTCAGAGTGTGCTTGCCCTTGGTCCAGGTGGTGGTGTTCGAGAACTGATAGTTGTCGGTCACGCGACTCTGGGGGAAGTTCGAATCGCCGCCGATCTGGAACAGCCCGGTGATCGCAGCGGTGGAGCTCTTGGGATCGTTCTCGGGGAACAACAGATCGCGCTGGACCCAGGAGGCACGCGCCTCGTTCACGACGCTGGAGCCGAACACCCGGGTGTAGCTCGCGGCCATGTTGGTGTCTTTGAGATCCTGGTTGCCGCAGAAGATCTCGCCGAAGTTGCAGTAGCTGGCCCCGTTCGTGTCCTCGCGCTTGTTGTAGTAGTAGCGCACAGTGACGGTGTCGTTGTCCGTGAACCGGTGGTCGAGGCGGCCGTTGAACGTATGGTACTTGCTCGGACTCTTGCGCGGCATGTTGATCTGCCCGGTCTCGATGTTCACGCCGTTGACAAGGACGTTCGAGAGGTTGCGGAAGACCGGGCTCTGCGAGTACACGTCGTTGAGGAAGCTCAGGCGGCTCAGTACGGCCTGACGACTGGCCGCCGACTGCCCGGGACGCAGCGGAACGTTCGCGAGCGCCGCGAAACCGGCCTGGGTCATTACGCGCGTGGTTGGGCCCTGAGTCGCCGGGGCCTTGTCGCCATCGTACTGATAGAGGGCAAAGAAGTGGGTCTTGTCTTTGACGATCGGTCCGCCCACGCTGAGACCGGCCTGGTGACGCGAGTACTCGGACGGCTCGGTCAGGCCGCTGGCCTTCTCGAGGTTGGTGAGGGTGCCGAGTTTGCTGTCGCGGTAGTAGTCCCACACTTCGCCGCGGAACGTGTTGGAGCCGGACTTGGTGATGATGTTCACCTGCGCGCCGCTGTTGCGGCCGAACTCGACGCTGTAGGCGTTGGTCTGAACCTGGAACTCGGCCACCGACTCGGGAACCACCTGGGTGGTGGCGATGGTGACGGAGATGTCGTTGTTGTCCGAACCGTCGATCATGTAGTTGTTGTTGCGCGAACGCTGGCCGTTGGCCGCGAACGTGCCCTGGCCCGTGACGCGGTTGACGTTGGGCGATGTGGCGATCAGGTTGTTCACGTTGCGGTCGGCGGAGAGCGGAAGCTCAACGACCTGACGCGCGGTGCTGGTGGTCCCGACGGTGGGCGAAGTGCGGTTCAGTTCGATCGTGCTGATCGAGCCTTCGACCGTGACCGCTTCGCCGAGCGTCGCGAGCTTGAGGCCCACGTCCATCTTGACGTCGGTGTCGGCGTTGACCTTGATCGTGGTCGAAGACGGCGAGAAGCCCGAAAGTTCGGCCCGGACCTGGTAGGTGCCGGGTTCGAGGGCAGGCAGGCGGTAGAAGCCGATGGCGTCGCTGACCGCGCTTCGGGTCGCGCCGGTGTCGGTGTTGGTGGCGGTTACGGTGACGCCCGGAACGGCGGCTGCCGTCTGGTCGCGTACCGTTCCCGAGATCGCCCCTCGGGTCATCTGCGCCGCGGCCATCGTGGCCAGGGCGACTAGGGCTAGGGCCGTCGCCGTCCGCGACAGCAATTTGGTCCAATTGTTCATCTCTATCCATTCTCCTGAAAAATTTGCGTAGATCTCTTACGGCTGCACGTTCAGGAGCAAGACCTGGGCCAAAAGCGTCCGCAACCTTAAGCCGTCTGGCCCCAATAAGATAAGGGTTCGGCAGGCTCGGCAAGCTGTCCATTCAATTGAAGATAGCCCGATATTTATGGATTCAAGTTCTGCGTTCAATTTATTCAACGTTCAGAACGCGTCGCCACGGAGGGCCGGTATCCGAACCGGTTGCGAAAAGCCTGCGCCGCCCCTTGCTTCGTGCGCGACAATTGGCGGGTGAGAAGAAACGCTCCCGTCATCTACTTAATGATCCTGTTCGTCTCGTCGGCGGTGTTCGCCGCGCGGATGTGGTCGTGGGTCCTCCACTTCGACCCCGGTTTCGCGTTCACGCACCAGGCCGTACCCACGGGCGCGCCGCTTTCTTCAGGAGTGACCATCCTGCTCGTTGATGGCCTGAGGCTCGATGCATCGCGGCGAATGCCCACGCTCAACGCGCTGCGCGTGCGCGGAGCCGCCATCGACGCGACGGTGGGGACGCCGTCGTTCTCGAGGCCCGGCCGCGCTACCATCGCGGTGGGCGCTCCACCCGCGATTCACGGGGTCACCACCAACCGCCAGAAGCGAAACATCCCGCTCGACAATCTCATCCGCCGCGTAGGCGCGGCCGGCGGAACCTGCCGGATCGCCGGATCGAAGATCTGGTCGGGACTTTTCGCCGAGGACATCGCGCGCTGCGGCGTGTATCAGGAGGGCGAGGGCAAGGAAGGCCCGGGAATGTTCGTTCAGCAGGTCCCCGCTATTCGCGCGGCCCAGGAGCAGGGAATCGCCTTCGTACTCGCGCAGTCCGCCATGTTGCGCATCGCCGACATCATCTCGACCGACTTCGCGGCGCATGAGTACGGGGGCGCGTCGCCCGAGTATCAGGCGGAACTGCAGCGGATCGACGGGATGATCGCCCTTCTCTCGAGCCGTCTCTCGAGCCGTCTCGACCTCTCGCGCGAGACGCTCGTGATCACCGCGGATCACGGACACCGGGATCAAGGCGGTCACGGCGGAGAGGAGGCCGAGGTCCTCGCCATCCCGATCGTGATGGTAGGCGCCGGCGTACGGTCGTCGGTCAGCGTGAGCGCCCTTCAGACGGACATCGCGCCGACCATCGCGGCGCTTCTCGGCGTGGGCCTGCCCAACGCGAGTTCCGGCCAACCGATCGAGGCCGTCCTTCTCGCCGACGACGCCAAGCTCGCCATGATCAAGGGCGCCGCCGCGATGCAGCGGGAGGCGTTCGACAAGGCGGTTTCCGAGCGGCTCGCGATCGAACCGGGTCTTCGGTCGGTGTGGACTGCGTCGATCGACTCCTATCGTGATGCAACCCGACGAGGAAGGACACTGACCGCGGCGTTCCTCGTCCTGGCGCTCCCGCTCCTGACCTTTGCCGCCATTCGCCTGGCCGGGCCCGACCCCTGGAGCCTGTTCGCGGGGGCGGTTGTCGGCTTCGTTCTTCTTGTGGGACCGGTCCGCCCGCAGATTCCCCCGATGTCGTTTTCGGCGATCAACTACGACGAGATGCTCATTCCCTTCTTTGTGAAGGTCATGGCGCTCGCCGCTCTCACCACACTCGCGGCGATCGGGTCGGCGCTTTTCGTGGGACGTGTTTACCCGAAGCGCGTGGCGCTCGACTCTCCGGTCGCCGAGGCGGGCGCGGTGGGCCTTATCGGAACAGCCCTGCTCGCGATGATTCTCAGCGTTTTGTGGTGGCGCCACGTCCTGCTCTCGCCCCTGAGCCTGTCGGGCCCCGATGCGATGGTGGTCGGATACTGCCTGACTCTCTCGGTCCTCAGCGTGTCCCTCACGGCCCTGATCGTTTCCGCCGTGGCGGCGGTTGCGCAGCGGCGCGCCTCGACGCAGAATCCACATCCCTGAATCCCCCAAGGAGATCCCCATGTTTCGACGCGCTCTCGCCGGCCTCACCCTGTTCACGTTTCTGGTCATAGGCCAGACCGCCCCCGCCGCGGCGCAGGCGAAGAAGAGATATCTCGACAAGGAGACTTTCTTCCAGATGGAGTCGATCGCGAATCCCGTCATCGCCCCCGATGGCTCGCAGATCGTCTTCACGCGCGGTTTCGTCGACACGAAGAAGGACCAGAACGCCTCCCTCCTGTGGATCGTGGATGCTCGCGGCGAGAGGGTTCGGCAGCTCACCGAAGGCACGTTCCGCGACTCCGCGCCGGCCTTCTCTCCGGACGGAAAGCGCATCGCGTTCCTCTCGAACCGGTCGGGTTCGACGCAGATCCACACGATGTGGCTCGACACGCGCGAGACCGCCCAGCTCACCCGCCTCGACACGGAGCCCTCGGCCCCCCGCTGGTCTCCGGACAGTTCGAAGATCGTGTTCACGGTGCGCGTGCTCGACGAGACGTCGCCGCTCCCCATCAAACTCCCGAAGACGCCGCGAGGCGCTGAACTCGCGAAGGGGGCGGTGCTCGTCGATCGCACGGTCTGGGGCGCCGACGGCACGGGTGCAGTGGCCAAGGGCTACACCCACGTTTTCCTGGTCGATGCACACACCGGCGGAATCTCGCGCCAGATAACGTCGGGCGACTACAACCACGCGGGTCCGTCGTTCTCGCCCGATGGGAAGACGATCTACGTATCGGGCATCCGGAAGCCAGACGCCGAGTACCTCAAGGGTGACTCCGAGATCTACGCGATTTCTCTGGATTCGCTCGAGGTGAAAACGCTCACCGACCGCAAGGGCGGCGATTCGCAACCGCTCGTCTCCCCGGACGGAAAGTGGATCGCGTACGTGGGCTTCGATGAGAAGGGCTACACGAACGACATCTCTTCGCTGCATCTTATGGACGCGAGCGGCGGCGGCAAGCGGATCCTCGCTGGCGCCCTGCCCAGTTCCCCCGGCGACATCACATGGGGAAGCGACGGCGTCTACTACTCGATGGAAGAGAAGGGCGAGAAGAACGTCTATTTCGTCTCGACGAAAGTCGCGGGGGCAACACCGCAGAAGATCACCGCGGGCGCGCACATGCTGAATGGCCTCTCGATGGCGAAGAGCGGCCTCAATGCCGCGGTAAAGACCTCCTCGAAAGAACCGGGCACGCTCGTCTCCTTCACTTTGCTCCGGCCGAACGACCACCGCGTCCTCGTCGATGTGAACAAAGACGTTCTAGAAGGTGTGACGCTCGCCGATTCCGAGGAGATCTGGGTGACCTCGGCCGATGGCCTCAAGGTCCAGGGTTGGCTCATGAAACCGGCAAACTTCGATCCGGCGAAGAAGTATCCGCTCGTGATGTGGATCCACGGCGGGCCGTGGAGCATGTACAGCGTAGGCTGGAACTGGGCCTTCCAGAACTTCGCCGCGAACGGCTATGCGGTGCTGTGGATGAACCCGCGCGGCTCCACCGGCTACGGTCAGGATTTCGTTCTCGGCATCCAGCACTCGTATCCGGGCAAGGATTACGACGACCTCATGGCCGGGGTTGATGCCGCGCTCGCCAAGGGCTTTGTCGACAAGGACAATCTCTTCGTCTGCGGAGGTTCAGGCGGCGGCGTTCTGACCGCATGGATCGTGGGTCATACGAATCGTTTCCGCGCCGCGGTCTCGATGCGCCCCGTGATCAACTGGCACTCCTTCGTGGGCAACACCGATGGCAATTCCTGGTACGACCAGTTCAAGAAGTTCCCCTGGGAAGACCCGATGGAATACGCGCGAACTTCGCCGCTCACGTATGTCGGGAACGTCGTCACCCCGACGATGGTGATGACCGGAGAAGCCGACCTGCGCACACCGATGGCGCAGAGCGAGGAGTATTACCGCGCGCTCAAGATGCTGCGCAAGGCCGATACCCTGCTCGTCCGGATGCCGGAAGAGTTCCACGGCTGGCGTCGGCCCACGCGGCAGATCGCGCAGCAGCTTTACCTTCAGGCGTGGTTCGAGAAGTACCGGACCAAGGAAAGCAAGGACGCAGTTCCGGCCCTGCCTTAGCCGCCACCGTCATCGCGAGGCGGTCCAGGGATGTCGTGCCCCAAGGGCAGGCTTCGCGCTCCGTGACGTTTGAGAGAAACCCCAGATCGTCATCGCGAGCGACGCGACGGTTTGCGTGGAGCGAAGCGATCCTCGGCACGCTTGGTGGTCGGGGGAGGCGTCCGCGAGAGTGGCTCGGCGAGATCGCCCGTGGCCGCGCGTCGTGGTGTAGCTGCGTCCAAGGCACCCTGGCGTTCCCTTCGTCT